>JBDNHJ010000132.1:0-40939 GCA_041688835.1 Fuerstiella sp. | reverse complement strand
TTTCAAAGCTCCCACTGGCGAACGTTCCTGAACGAAAACATGACTCAGGAACTCAAGACGATTCATCCCAACCGACACGCCATGAAAAATTACTCCCCCCTGATACTCGCATATTAAACGGCGGAATGCCGGTTACACCCTCGCGAACGTCGGCTTCAAAACGAGGCGGCACAACCACCACAAACATAAAACGGCTGGCGTCCATCGCTGCGTCGACTTCATTGGCCGCGATCAGTTCCGGCACCTTAAAGTATGGCGGATACAAGGCCGCTCGCATCCGCCGCGACAACGTGGACTGGTCTTCATCGACGAAGGCTACGGTGGCGCGATTGACGGAATCTGAAACTCCTGTCGCCTGCTGATAAATACTGAACGTAAACGAATACACGATGAACCCCATCAACGCGATGTTGGCCAGCAGAGTTCGCAGTTCCTTGGTGCCCAGCCAGAAAATGTTTGCCAGAGTTCTCATGTCAGGCTTCCTGCTTGCGAAGGCACATGTAACACAGCAACCAGAACACGGGGGAGAACGCGGCCAGCGTCAGCAAGTCCGGCAGCAGCGTCCACGCATCCAACCCTTTCGTGTACGCTTCAACGCTTAAATGCAGGTAGTAGGCCGGCGGCCACAGCGAACCCATTACGCGAGCTCCGCCTTCCAGTGTCGACACAGGCTGCATCATTCCCGAAAACTGAATCGTGGGCATCATCGAAAAAATCGCGGTCAGAAGCACGGCCGTCACTTGGCTGGATGTCAGGTTCGAAACCAGCAGTCCGTAGCCGGTGGTCGCTGTCACGTACAGCAGAGTTCCCAGACTCAACGCCGCCAGACTGCCTTTCAACGGCACCTGCAGCACGAAAATTACGACGATCGTCAGCACGACAAAGTTGACCATTGCGATGACGATGTAGGGAAGTTGTTTGCCCAGCAGAAATTCCATACGTCAAGTCGGCGTGACGTAGAAGTTGGTGATCGTGCCGATTTCTTTTTCGCGAGCCACGCTGACGGCCATTAGAATTGCGGGAAACAGCAGCAACATCATTGTGGGCACGGACGGTCCCAGAGCGTAAATGCTTTCCGACGTGGGGTTGTATACATTGCGAATTTCGAATTCGGCGGGCGTGCGCAGGCTGTCGGATTGTCCGTTTTCGCGAGCCATTCGTTTCAGAAACACGGCATGCACACCAGCGACATAACCTTCGATGGTACCCGCGCGATTCGTTTCGGCTCCATCAATCCACGCGGACACCTGAGGATGGCCGCCGCGTTCGAGTTGTCGCCCAAAGCCCGGAGGAATTTCGATGGCGAGTGTGATTCGCCGCGACGCCAGCCGCGTTTCCATGTCGTGACTGCTGGTCAGTTTTGGCATTTGCGTGAAGTACCGCGAACTGGAAAATTCCTGCAGGTACGAACGACTGGCCGGAGTCTGATCGAGATCCAGCACGGCGTACGACAAGTTGTCAACATCGGATGACAGACCATAAGCGATGATCAGCAGCAGAATCAAACTCCCCGCGAACGCAAACGTAATACGAATCGGATCGCGCACCACTTCCATCGTTTCACGATAACTAAACGCCAGCAACCGCCCCATGCTGGCGCGAATAGGAGACAGCGCCCGGTAAGTCGCTACCATAGGTTCTGCCCGGCAGGCTCACTGTACCACACAAGTCAGCGTGGTGAATTTTGTTTTCGACGTCGGGTCCGAAGGTCTCCCACGCCATCGAGAAGGAATGGAGACGTTGGAGTCCGATCCAGAGGGTCTGTGGACCGGGTTCGTTTTTGGGGCGATCGACGAATCCTCCCAGAGTCGCGATCAGGCGAATCATTTCGTTCAGACGCGGTGGTGTCGCGGGAAGCGGTTCGCGGCGAACCACCGAATACACCGAATTCCATTCGCTCGCGGTGAAGACCACTTCGCAATCCAGATCCGGGCATTCACGCCCCAGTCGGTATAAGTACATAATCCGCCACGCAATGATCGAATACACGGCCAGACAATTCAGCGTGCGCGGCAGCGCTTCAAACAGACGGCGTTCGACTCGGCACCCCGATTTCAGAGTCTTGAAAAATATTTCAATTTGCCATCGAACACAGTAACCCTGCACGACGGCCTGGATCTGTTCCAGCGTGTCGATCGGAAGCGTGGTGATCAGCAGCCACTGAATCGGTTCGCAGTCGGTTGGGGGATTGGGTTCTTCCACTAACGCACACGCACGTGGTGTCGGGACAGGCGGCGGCCACGTCGCGAGCCGCTCGCAGGCCTTCGACCCAGCGGATGCTTTCCTTGTCTTCAATGCGAGTCTTGACCCGTTGTCGCCTCTTCTCCTTCGGCGTCATCGACGTCTGAATGGCTTCTCGCGACCACGTTTTCTGCCACACCGTTCCCAGCGAAACACCATCCGCACGAAAGGCGATCATCGGATGGATGAAGGCCCCGAAACGAACCTCCGAATCCATCGGTCCGACCCCTTCAACCTGCTGATTCGCACGCGTCAGATCCATCTCGGAAGTGTCCTGCACCAGCAGCACGAAATCACACTGCGAGATTCGTTCCGTGGTCGCCTTGATGTGCGGCTGCAGAATCTTTTCGGGCGTCACGCGATCGTTGTCGAAGAAGCGATACGCCGCCTCCATTTCGGCGCGGCCATTTGTCCCCGCGGGAATGCTGAGATTCGGATTGGCTCCGAGTCATTCCACGAGAGTTCCCAGAAGTTTATTGAGACGCTTGTCGCCCAGGTCAACGCCGTTGACTTCATCTTTAAGAGCCACCGGTGCGGGATTTTGCAATGTGACTGTCATGTTGAGCAACCTCCGTGAAACGTTCCGCACGCTTCAACGTCAGGCTGTCGAAGGGATGCACGAGTTTTTCACGCCGTCCGAGCATGAACGCTGTCATCATTCACGACGGCCCCTCACCCATCCATGACGAACTGGCAACTTACCGGAAATCTCGCACGCAGCCCCTGCCACCTCAACACGAAAACCAGCCAAATCCGCCGAGACTGACTTGTGTGGTACAGTGAGTTCTCCGGGCAGGACTTGGCAGCCTGCTGCGACTGCGACCAAACAATGTTTCACCACACATTCCGTGTCAGCGGACAACCAACATTCGTTAACAGCACAATTTTAAGGACTCAGTAATCACTTTTTTCGAATCCTGTTTCTACGCTCGGTTCGCTTGGCGGCGAAAGTGCCGCCCGGCAGGCGGCACCTACTGGTTGCCTTCCATGAGTCGACAGCAGGCGAATGGCGATGAACCCGAGCAGGCACGCCGCCATTGATCCACCGTCGCCGTTGCTGAAGTACCAGACGCCCCAACACACGATCGCCGTTCGCAAAATTATGCTGGACACAACCAGCAGTCCGGGCCGTTTCGACGTCGGTAGTTTGCGAACGGTGGCCCAAAGTCCTCCGAAAAAGAGAGCTCCTAGAACCATGCCGACCACAATCATAATTCCGTATGGAATCAACGAATCATCCATCAACGCACCTCACTTTCGTCTCGCAACCACCGCCATGCATTCCAGCAGCCGACAAACAATCCCAGCAGCAACAACATCAATGTCCACGACCGACGACTTTCGAATTGTCCATCAATCCACAGTCCACAGTCCAACGGCGACCCCCAGCAATGTCGGGATTGTCACAGAACACCGCGTCCACAACGCTGCCGCGCACGGAAACAATGGTTCCGTGATGAGGCGTGTGAATGGTTGAAGGAATGTGTTCATTCATTTCGTCGCAGCACCAAGGTTGCACATGGAGCGTGCCGGATGACTTGTTCAGCCACAGATCCCAGCAACGCTCGCTTGAGACCGCTGTGTCCGTGAGACGGAATGACAACGAGGTCAGCGTTGTGCTTTTGTGCGTAGTCCACAATGCCATTGCCGGGCTGGCCGATCTCGATCGCCGAGCTGACGCCTTCGATTTCGTGGCTGGCCAGAAAGGTCTTCAAGTATTCCTGCGCATTCGTGGACAGCTGCTTTTCCACGTCGGCATCTCCCCAGATGCCGATCGGCGAGACCGGATTCAGCGCCGGAATGACATGCACCACATGCACGTCGGACGGTTGGCTTGCCAGTTCCAGTGCGGATTGCACCGCCGGTGCAGAGGCATCCGAAAAGTCGACGGGAACAACGATGGTGTGTCTGGGAAGAAATGCCATAGCGCGACTTTCGTGTTCGGTGAAAATGGTCAGTCTCTGGGAATGCAGTTGGCGTGCCAAAGCGCCGCAGATAGTGATCGTTCCGTGCGGCAGCGCTGTTTCACGCTCGCTCACCTGTGACGAAGAGGCACACAAAGTGTGTTATCGTGCCGATCAGCACACGGGCACCGCCAGTAGGTCCTGCCTGCCGGGCAGGACTTCGCAGCCTGCTGCGACTGCGACCAGACAGTGTCCGAACGCGCATTCCGCGTCACGGCCAAACGACGTTCCGATAAAACGCGACGGCAACAACACCTCCGCATCCTCCGTCAATTCAAGGCAACTCCCGTGCTGCAAAGTAGGTTCAGGTTTCCGCAGATTGTCTCGGCCTTCAAGCGATCGCGCGACGGGGAGTGAACGGACCAATGACTCTCCAGTCGCGTCCTCAGCAAATGCGAGGCAACATGGCACCGGTGGGTTCGTCGACGGGTTGTACTGCGCCTAGCAGTCTGGTGATGGTCACGGGGGAGATTGTTTTCGGCTGAACGGTTCCGATGCGAACGGCGTTTCGTGTTTGCGGGCACGTTCTGAGTGCGGCCAACGCCTGCACTTCGCTGTTCGGATCGACGGCAATCACCATGGTGCCTTCGTTGGCGATGTACAACGGATCCATGCCCGGCAATTCACAGGCACCTCGCACTTCGGCAGTCACCGGGATCAGCGATTCTTCAAGCTGCAGCGTGAGCCCGCAGTCGTCCGCCCATTCATGCAGCACGGCTGACACGCCGCCTCGAGTTGCATCGCGAATGGCACGCACGCCATTGCCGATGGCTTCCAGCAGCGCAGCCACCGCTTCCTGCAGCGGGCCGGAATCGCTGTTTGGTGGAGGACTCAGAGCCAGTTCTTCGCGCGCGGTCAGGACTGCCATGCCATGACTGCCGATTGGGCCGGACACGATCAGCGAATCTCCCGGTTGAATTGTGTTCGGACCGCCGGGCGCGTCGGGACGGAGTTCGCCAATCCCCGTGGTGTTGATAAACAGCCCGTCCATCGCCCCGCGCGGAACAACCTTGGTGTCGCCGGTGACGACTTCCACTCCGCAGCGTTCCGCCGCCGTTGACATGCTGGCAATAATTCGGTCCAGTTGCGAGAAGGCAAATCCTTCTTCGATGATTAACGCCACGCTCAACCATTTCGGAACGGCTCCCGACACAGCCAGGTCGTTGACGGTGCCGTACACGGCCATCGAACCGATATCACCGCCCGGAAAAAACAGAGGCGATACCACAAAGCTGTCCGTGGTGATGGCAATTCGTTCCGTCGCAATGTTCAGTGCGGCCGCGTCGGGCAGCGACGCCAGCTGAGCGTTGCCGAAGTGCGGCAGGATATGGCGCGCAATCAGTTCCCGCGTGGCGCGTGCGCCTTCGCCATGGGCCAGAGACACACAGTCGACTGGGGGCGTCGATGCCAAAGAGCACTGAGCAGATAGCATGGATTCGTGTTTGGAATTGGTCATGGCGTCATTGAGTGTTTGGGAGAAATCTGCAAAGCACGCGAACAGCATGTCGTTTGACCCGACTCGAAGAGAAGGTCCATCATGACGGCGATTCCGCGCGGGTGTCTCCTCGTTGAGTCGGGTCAAACGAAAACACATTGTACGCGCCGCGTGGAAGGGGGTGGAATCGAAAGTACGCAGCGCACGCGCCTTCAGACGACACCATCGGTGCTCCCAATGGCGAATCGGGATGGCAGCGTGTTCCGAATTCCGGACATTCGTGAGGTCTCAAACGTCCGGACAAAACGTCCGCTGCACGGCATGCACCAGTGACGTCAACAATCGGCAACGATGCTGATGCGGCGACGTCCGAGAACTTTCGTTCCGCGTCAAAATCGCTCCATGCGTCACGCAGAACGTAGCCTCCATCGGCAATCGTGCCGAGTCCGCGCCACGGTCGGTCGGCAACTTCATAAACGCGTTCGATGATTTCCATCGCCTGAGGGTTGCCCTGCTGACCGGCAATTCGGGCGTATGCATTTGAGACATCGCAGGTTCCGGCTTCCAGTTGAATCACACAGTTTAGAATTCCATCCAGGAGGTCGGTGGGTTCGAAACCCGTAATCGCGATCGGAACTCGAAATTCGTCGGCGAGTTCACAATACGTTTCGAAGCCCGCCACCGTGCAGACATGACCCGCACCCAAAAACGCTTGAACGCGGTTGTCGGGCGAACGCAGAATCGCATCCATGGCCGGCTGGACTCGCACATGACTTACCAGCAGACTGAAGTTGGTCAGCTTCAATTCCGCCGCCTGAAGAACGGCCAACGCTGTTGCGGGCGCGGTGGTTTCGAAGCCCACGGCAAAAAACATAATCTGCTGATGGGGTTGCTGTTTCGCCAGTTGCACGGCGTCGATTGGGGAGTAAACCGTTTTGACGTTTCCGCCGTTCGTCCTCGCGTTCAACAGCGAATCACCGGTTCCGGGCACTCGCAGCATGTCGCCGAAACTTGCCAGAATTGTGTCAGGACGATGCGACAACCGGATGGCGAAATCGATGGCTTCCGCAGGAGTCACGCACACCGGGCAGCCGGGGCCGTGAATTAGTTCGATGTGTTCCTGCAGTTCCTGTTCGATTCCGTGCCGCAGCAGTGAATGCGTTTGCCCGCCACAGACGTCCATCAACACCCACTTCTGGGTGACGGTGTTGCGGATTTTTGTGATCAGGGCTTTTGCACGTTGCGGGTCGCGAAATTCGTCGACGTATTTCATGGAAGGGTTGTCCTTGTGAGATTCGCATCTATATCGTTCCAGCAGCGCCGCGACTCCAGCCTCCCCCCAGTGAAGCTGAAGGGGAGGTCGGACCAGCGGAGCGATGTCCGGAAGGGGGCATTGCATGTTCGTTCGGTGTGAGCCAATCGCAAGAGACCCAAGCGGCTCTCCCCCGAACTTGCTCCGTTCGTTCGACCCCTCCCGTAATAAATTGCGGGAGGGGTGCGGAAAGCGGTGCTGTTCAGTCTTCGGTGTTCGTTTGACATTGCTCACCCACGCCAAGCTTCTGGAGGTCTTCGATTGTTTGTTGAGCGGCCGTTTCATCAATGCGACTGATCGCAATGCCGGCATGGACAACCACGTAGTCGCCCACCTGTGCATCGGTAACGCACGCCATGCTGCATTCTCGTGCGACACCCGCGAACTCGATCTTGGCGCTCGCGAACGTGGGGTCTGTGTTTGTCCATTCGATCACTCGACCGGGAACGCCAAGGCACATTATAAGCCTCCTTTCGCATCATAGTGAAAACCCTGTTGCAACCTTACTGCCGCAACCGCAAGTTGTCCCGCCGCCAGTCCGCCATCGTTGACCGGAATCGTGCCGGGCAGACCAACGGGTTGCGGATGTTGATGAAGTGCCGTCGCTGTAAACTGAGTAAGCAGCTGATTCTGAAAACAGCCGCCGGTCAGCACAACCGGATACTGGTCGAAGCGACGGCACACGGCGGCGACACAGTTCGCGATGCTGCGAGTGAACCGGGTTGCAATCGTGGACGTAGCGACGCCCTTTCGAACGTCGCCCACGATGGCTCGCACCAGCGGTCGCCAGTCGCACACCATCGGCTGTCGTTCATCGATTGCGATCGGATAATCGCCCAGCGCTGCTGGATCACAGACGGCTTCCAATCGCATGGCGGCCTCGCCTTCATAGGTTGTTGCGGGAATTTTCAGCAACAAAGACGCGATTCCATCGAACAGTCGGCCTATGCTGGATGTGCGTGGAAAGATTGAAGATTTCAGCGTCGATGGTGATTTGCGGCCTGGTCGCGCGAGTTGTTGAGCCAGCGTTTCAAACGTTGCTTCATGTCTGATCCACGACAACAGCGCCGACGCTTCTTCGCTTCCGCAGGCGTCTGCGATCAGCGCCAGTGCGATCCGCCATGGTTGGTGGATGGCTTGTTCGCCGCCGAGAAGTTCAAACGGTCGCAGATAAGCCACTCGTTGAAATTTGGTCGACGTACTCTGCAGAAACTCACCACCCCAGATTGTGTTGTCCGGTCCGAACCCGGTGCCATCAAACGCCACGCCGAGAACCTCGCGATCGAGCCAGCCATGTTCCACCATGCCAGCCGCCACATGAGCGTGATGATGCTGCACGGCGACGGTGGGAATTCCCTGGTCTCGCGCCCAACGCGTTGTGTAGAAATCCGGATGGCTGTCGTGAGCGATCGCGACCGGCTGAGTCTGATACAGCTTTGTGAATTGCTGAACGGAATCTTTGAAGCGTTGCCGCGCTGCGACAGAATCTAGGTCTCCGATGTGCGGGCCGAGCACTGCTTGCCGGCCGTTGGAAGTAGCTAACGCCACCTTGTGGTTGCCTCCGACGGCGAGGATTGATGTTTCCGGCTGCAGCTGCAGAGTCATCGGTGCAAGGCCGCGTCCCGCGCGAATCGTCATTCGTCTTTCGGCGGAACAGCGGACAACGCTATCGTCAATCGGACGGATGATCGAGCGGTTGTGATGCAGCCACGCATCGGCGATGGAGCTGAGGTTTCCCGGAGCCTTTTCATTGCGATAAACCAGCGGCTCACCGTTGACGTTGCCACTGGTCACCACGCATGGGACTCCGACGAGGTGCATGAGTTGCCAATGCAGCGGCGTTGTCGGCAACATCAGGCCGACGCAGTTGATGCCAGGATGAATGGCTTCCGCCAGCGTTCCGGCAGCGTTTGCTGTAACCTGCACAATCGGGTTGCTCGGACTCGCCAGAGCCGCGCGTTCGGTGTCGCTGAGTTCCGCCAGATGCTCGGCCTGTTGCAGCGACGAAACCATCACGGCCAGTGGCTTACTCGGTCGTCGTTTCTTGCTGCGCAGCCTGTCGACGGCGCGCGATGATGTGGCGTCGCAGACAAGCTGGTAACCGCCCACGCCTTTCACCGCGACAATCCTGCCGGCGCGAATTTCAGCGGCCGCTTTTTGAATTGCTTCGCTGTCGGAAACGACTTCCGTGGAATCGCCTTCGATGAACTGTAGATGCGGTCCGCATACCGAGCACGCAATCGTTTGAGCATGAAAACGCCGGTCTTCGACGGAACGGAATTCTGCCTCGCACGACGCACAAAGCGGAAACTCATCCATCGCCGTTGTCGCTCGATCAAACGGCATGCTGCCGGTCACCGAGTAACGGGGTCCGCAATCGGTACATGTCGTGAAAGGGTATGCAAAACGACGGCTGCCGGACTGCTGGACATCGTGCAGGCAAGCGGCACAGACGGCCTTATCCGGCGGGACTGCGGTCGCCAAGTTGTCTTCAGCCGCATCACTGGATTTGATCGTAAACGTGGTGAGCTGATCCGCCGTAACCGGAGACGACTGAATGCTGCTGACGCAGGCCTCCGCCGGGAAGCACGATGGCAGCCGCAGTTCGAATTCTTCAAGCTGGACGCGAGTGCCTTCGACATTAACCGTCACGCCGTTGCCATCATTGACCACGAAGCCGACAAGCTGCATTTGCTGAGCCAGTCGAGCGATCGCGGGGCGCATGCCGACGCCCTGCACGAGGCCGCGGATGGCGATTTCGCGAGCGACGACTTCAGTGTCGTTGTGGATTAACATGGGCAGGGACTTCGAAATATTCGTCGCAGGATGAGTCGGCTTGGCAACCCCTCCCCGCCGCAGGTGGGGTGTTGATTTCGTCCGAAATCAACACCCTGCAGGAAGGGGAGGGGGCATTGCAAATTTGAGATTTGAGATTTGAGATTTGAGATTGCGGATTGCGGATTTGAGATTGCGGATTTGAGATTGCGGATTTGAGATTGCGGATTCGGTGGCGCGGACGGCCCCCTCCCGGACATCGCTCCGCTGGTCCGACCTCCCCCTCGCGCTGCGCTTGGGGGAGGTGGAAATTGTTCTGCGTTTTTCCGTTCATGTGATTCGTTTTCTGGCCTGAACAAGATAATCGCACCACTGAGCAATGCCGTTGCCGTTCAGCGAACACACTTCGAAGGCGTCGAGTTCCGGCTGAATGATTTTTGCATCGGCAATGGCGGCTTCCGTCGAAAACGGGACGTACGGCAACAGGTCAGTTTTTGTGATCACCAGAGCATCGCTGGTGCGAAACATCTTGGGGTACTTGCCGGGTTTATCGTCGCCTTCGGTGGTGCTGAGCACGGCAACGCGTAAGTGTTCGGCCAGATCGTGCGACGCCGGACAGACCAGATTGCCGATGTTTTCGATGAACAAAAATTCCACGTCATCCATCGGCAGTTTGGCCAGCCCCTGTTCGACCAGCGACAGTTCCAGATGACAGGCTCCACCGGTGGTGAGCTGTTCCACAGGCACCAGCGGTCTGAGTCGTTCCGCGTCGCGTTCGGTCGCGAGGTCACCGACCAGCACGGCCATCTTTTGGCGTCCCTGCCAGAACTGCGCCGTCGCTTCCAGTAAGCTGGTCTTGCCGGAACCCGGCGACGACACTAGGTTCACAACAAGAATGCGGCGTTCGGTAAACTGCTGCCGCAAATCAGCGGCGCGACGTTTCTTATCGGAAAGCACGTCGCGGTTGATGCTGACGGTTTTTGTCATGGTGTTTGTGGTGCTCATGAGACTGTATTTTCTGGTTCCATCGGAACCTGTAGGGAAACGTCGATCAGCCGAAACTCGTCGCCACGAATAATTTGCACTCGTGGTGAGTCACACGCGGCGCACTGAAATATCAAACCGGCGGAGGACGATTCGTGTCCGCAGTCACGGCAGCGAATTGTGAGTTTGATTTCCTGTATCTTCAACATTGGATTTCCCACGTCCGAGGCTGCCGACAACTCGGCGAACGCTTCCTGCACCAACAACGGTTCCACGCCCGACAACGGTCCAATGTCCACCGTGACGGTTTCCACTTTCGTCGCCCCGTGTTCTGTCATGATGTCGTTAACCAGTCTTAGTAGAGACCGCACCAGAGATTTCTCGTGCATTCGTTAGCTCCTGAAGAATCGAGTTGACGATTGACGGCAGGTGTTCCTGGAAGTTCTGGAGGGCAGCTTGTTCGGCCCCGAGGGAATGTGAGCCGCAAGGCGCTAGCTGCGGGTGAAGCTCCTGGAAAGGCCGGAGGCAAGCGCCTTGCCGCTCACAAGAAGTCGAGACATTGCCGACTTCGATGCCCCAGACGACGACTTCCGATGGCAGCCGACCGAGCTTTTCTGCGAGTCGCAGAACCGACACAAGATCAAAGCCATGCGTGCCTTGGAACGGGGTTTCGTCGGAGTTACAGTCGGCCAGTTCGGACCATGCCCAGCGAGTTAAGTCGCCACGCGATCCATCACCGAGGCAGGCGTCGACTACATGCAGTGCGTCAACACCGTCCAGCCAATCCAGCAGATCCAAAGGAACGGCGGCGGTGCGCACATCAATGTTGGCAGGGCAACGTCGGCTGGCGGCATCGGCCACGATCCAGCCCATCGCGTCGTCGCCATGCGGACTGCCGATTCCGACAAGAAGGTCTCTGAGTGCGGGTTGCGCTGTCGGTTGCGCTGTCGGTGAAAGTGCCGCCCGGCAGGCGGCACCTACTGTAGGTTCTGCCTGCCGGGCAGGACTTCCGGCGCTAGCCGGACCGCGACGGACAGCGTTCGAACTCGCGGCGGACGTTGGCGGAGATGGCAGATTCGATCTTGTCATCTGGCCACCCCATCCCGGTCCCACGTCAGTTTCAGAAAATGCGTCGAACAACTGATGCAGGGGTCGTACGAACGAATCAACTTCTCACACCCGATTGCCGTTTGACGATCGTCTTCGGACAAAACGCGCGGCAGATAATCACGCAGGTCGGCTTCCATCTGCCGCTGGTTCTGCGACGTCGGCGGAACGATGTTCGCAAACGTCACTTTTCCTTTGGCATCCACTTGGTAACGATGGTAAATCATTCCCCGAGGTGCCTCGGTGGCCGCCATGCCTTCGCCCGCTTTGTAATCGTAGGCAATTCGTGACGGCTTGAATGGACGATAGTCGCGCAGAATCTGCAGTGCTTCTTCATACGCATGAATGACTTCCAGGCCGCGAGCAATAATCGCTTTAAACGGATTCCAGCACGGCGTCTCAAACCCAATTTCGTCCGCGATACGCCGCGCCGCCGCAGACAGCGACTCACGATTCAGATTCACTCGCGCCAACGGACCCACGTGATAACACCCCTCACTAAAATGCAACTCCGCCCCCGACTTTTCCCCATTCTCCACTTCGGCATCCTTCACCGACTGCAAGGCCGTGCTGTGCTGAGCGTGCTGTTCGTGGAAATGCTGTTCGTAGTCGGCGACGGAAATGTCCATGCCCGATGTTGATTTCAGGCGACCTTCGTTCATCGCGTATTCGTCGGGATGAGACAACGCCACCATTTCGTAGTCGCGGTCGAAGTCCGGAAAGTTGAACGTCGCCACCCAGCGAGTTGCATCAATGGCCGCCTGCAGCCCCCATTCGAAGTCGGGAATTAGCTTCTGCAATTCGGCCTTGCGTGGAGCTCGATAGAATCCGCCGACGGCCACGTTGATCGGATGGATGGCTCGACCGCCCAACACTTCCAGCAACGTGTTGCCGTGCTTTTTGAGCTGCAGGCCGCGATTGATTTCGTCCGGAAACCGACTGGCCAGATCGATGCCACTGTCGGCGTCGAAAAAGTCCGGAGCGTGCAGCAGGTGCATGTGCAACGCATGACTTTCGATCCATTCGCCGCAATAGAGTAAACGTCGCAGCCTGCGGATTTCGGGAGAAACCTGAACGCCCAACGCCACTTCCAATGCGTGAATGGAACTCATCTGATACGCCACCGGACAGATGCCGCAGATGCGCGCCGTCAGATCGGGTACTTCTTCCAAAGCACGTCCATGCAGAAAAGCTTCGAAGAATCTCGGCGGTTCATAAATGGAAAGCTGCACGTCTTCGATCACATCGCCATTCATGCGAATGTGCAGGCCGCCTTCGCCTTCCACTCGAGTCAGAGCTTCGACTTTGATGATCCGCGTTTCGGTCATGCGTTGTCCTCCCGCGCCGCCAACGTGTTGCTTTGATCGCGGAATTCAGGTGCCGCCGCGTTGAAGTTTCGGAATAGCGGCAGCAGCGTTTCCGTGGTGGCACCTTGCGCCGTCAGTGTGTCGGACAGTGACGCACAATTCGGCTGAGCCATCGGGCCGAAGCATCCGTAGCAGCCTCGATCGTAGGCTGGACAGAGTGCTCCACACCCCGCGTGAGTCACCGGGCCGAGACACGGAATTCCCTGAGCCACTTCCACGCACACGGTGCCGCGGCGTTTGCAGTCCATGCACACGCTGTGTCGTGGTGTACGCGGTGAGCGGTTGTTGAGCAACGCGATCAGCACTTCCAGCAACTGATACCGATTGATTGGACAGCCTCGCAATTCAAAGTCAACCGGAATGTGGTCGGCGATCGCGGTGGACGTGGCCAGTGTTTGAATGAACTCCGGGCGAGCATACACGCACCTTAAAAACTCTTCGTGATCGGCCCAGTTCTTCAGCGACTGAATGCCGCCCGCCGTCGCACAGGCTCCAATTGTGACCACCTTGCCAGACGTGCGGCGAACTTCCTGAATGCGTTCGGCGTCGTGCGGCGTGGTGATCGAACCTTCCACCAAAGCGATGTCGTACGGCCCCGGTTCGATGCGGCTGGTGGCTTCCAGAAAGTAGACGATGTCCACCTTGCCCGCGACGGCCAGCAGTTCGTCTTCGCACGACAGCAGTGACAACTGGCAGCCGTCGCACGACGCAAACTTGAAGACGCCCAGTCGTGGCCGGTGTTGAGCTGTTTCGTTCGCAAGTGAGATTGCAGCGAAGTCATCGGTCATCACAAGTTCTCCACCTTTAGAATCGATTCGACTTTGTCATACCGAAACACGGGACCATCCTTGCACAGAAATTCCGGTCCCAGCTGGCAATGCCCGCAGAAGCCGATGGCGCAGTTCATGTTGCGTTCCAGCGAAACCCACGCATTCGTTTTGCTGACTCCGCGATTCAGAGCGGCTCGGACGCTGTACCACATCATGACTTCCGGACCGCAGGTCATCAAAACAGTGTCCTGAGGTCGCGGGATGGACAGTCGTTCCAGCAGCGTGGTGACGACTCCCACATGCCCGTGCCAGTCCGGAGTTGCTCGATCAACCGTGCGTTCGACGACGATCGAATCTTCCCACTCAGCCGTCTGTGCGGGATACAGCAGGCCGTCGGGTGATCGAGCACCGTACAGCAACGTCACGTTTCCGTAGCGTTCGCGGTTGGCCAGAATTTCGTAGATCACAGGACGCAGCGGCGGCAGACCGATGCCACCCGTGACCAGAATCAGATCCTTTCCGACACATTTTTCGATGGGCCACGACGATCCGAACGGACCGCGCAGACCGAGTGAATCTCCGACCTGCAGTTTCGCCAAAGCTTGCGTGACATTTCCGGCAGCGCGGACAGTGTGCGGCAATGACTGCGGGCTGGCCGGGTTGCCACTGATGGAAATCGCCGTCTCGCCGATGCCCGGCATGTACAACATGTTGAACTGCCCCGGACGAAATGCGTAGCGCTGCACGACATCCGGATCGTCGATGACCAAGTCGTACGTGGCGACGTCGGGGCCTTCGTGAATGATGCTGGCAATCGTGGTGTTCCAGCTCAGCCATGGATCAGTGCGCGCGACGGTTGTTGTGGGAATCATGTGAAATACTCTGTCGACGCCTCCCGCAATGAATTGCGGGAGGGGTGCTGATTGTGCTGTGGCTGATTGTCTGCAACACTCATTGGCCAACCGGCGGCGACCCACGAATCGCGGCCACTTCTTCCGTCAGGTCAATTCCCGGCGGACACCATGTGATGCACCGTCCGCAACCGACGCAGCCGGAATGACCGAATTGGTCGTGCCACGACGCCAGCTTGTGAGTCAGCCATTGTCGATAGCGGCTGGCGATGCCGTTGCGGACGACGCCGCCGTTCATGTAACTGAAATCGATATTGAAACACGAATCCCATTGCCGTTCACGTTCCACATGCTCGCCGCTCATGTCCGGCACGTCCTTCACCGTCGAACAAAAACACGTGGGGCAGACCATCGTGCAGTTCGTACACGATAAACAACGCTGAGCGACTTCTTCCCACTGTTCGTGCTGCAGATTGCCCAGCAGCAGGTTGCGAATGTCGGTTGTGTCCAGTGATTTCGTGACCTGGTCGACGGCGTTTTGGCAGGCGGCGTCGGCGGCGGTGCAGTGTTCGTCCGCCAGCGGTTGCGTTTCCAGTTGATTCAGAATTCGCGTTCCGGAATCACTGCCGGAAGACACCACGAAGCCGTCCGCGATTTCCGTCAGGCACAGGTCGAAACCGCTGTGACATTTCGGCCCGGTGTTCATCGAAGTACAAAAACAGGTGCTGGCGGCCTGAGTGCAATTCACGGCGATAACCAAGGCGGCCTCACGTCGTGCCTGATAAATCGGGTCCACGTACGCGCCGTTCAGAAACACACCGTCCTGAATCTTCATCGCCGCCAGCTCGCACGCTCGCACACCCAAAAACGCATAGCGAGGCACAGGTTCCTGCGGCGTGTCCATCTGCCAGCGACCGTCCACCTTGTCGGCCGTGGCCACGGTCGCGGTGGGAGGAAACAGAAACTGCTTCCACGAATGCGGCCCGACCACATAGCCAAAGTACGCATCATCTTCGCGGCGTTGCAGTCGATAGGTGCCCGGACCCTGCACGTCCGTCCAGCCGCGCGGCAGGTCGTCGACGGATGCTACTTCGTCGTAAACGATGGCTTCCTGTTGAATGGTCGGGCCAATGACCGTGCGACCGTCTGCAGCCAATGCATCCAGCAAAGATTGCAGAGCATCCTTCGGTAGGAATCGACCATCACCGAAGTTTTCCGGCGCGGCTGCTCGCGAAGATTCAGTCATGAGTAACGGTTCCCGATACGGTGCTCGGGGCCGCCCCGGTCTCGTGAAACAGATCCAGCATTTGCAGCCGCGTTCCATGAAGTCGTCGAGCCAACGCGATGGCAACCAGATTCATGACGGCGTAGCCCAGCGACGGATCATCGTCACAGATTCCTCGCAGCGCGGCTCCGGGGATATTCAGCAACGCGGTGTCTTTCAGAGCCGTGGCGGTCGCCGTCATCACGCCGTCTCCAACCAAAGCGGACCAGCCCAGCAGGTCTCCCGATCCCAGTGTTAAAATGCGAATATTGCCCCGTACAAGAACGTGCATGTCGAGCGCCACGCTGCCACTGCAAACCACTGATAAATCGTCAGCGGAGGACGCTTCTTTGAAGATCACAGTGCCAGCCGGACAGTGTTCGGGTGTGGTCAGTCCGGCCAGCATTTCGATGTGCTCGTCGGTCAGGCCGTCGCCCAGTACGGAGTTTCTGATCTGGTGATATGGGTCGAAAACTGGCATGCGCGAACGTGAACCTTCAAATGTTCGGTTTGACAATGACATCTGCAACGTTCGTGCCAAGGTCGTCGTGGATTCGAGTTCTACAGCGGGAAACTGACAGCGTGGTACACCCAGTGGCGTGAAAGCAGTTGTGGCGTGTGCTGCTTTAGTGAGCGGATTCGCACGCGGCGTAGAATCTGTGACGTATCCGCACGGTGGCCAGCCAATCAGTTCTCGAAGAGATTCCTCCTCACGCTGCCCCGATTCAAAAACATTCTGGTGCCCGTCGATCTCACGCCCCAAAATCGAGCGGCTTTGGATATTGCCTTTGTCTCACCGAACACAAACCGTGCCAGCCAAGACCGCATGTCGAACCAGAAATTCGTAGCAACATGTACGAAGTCAAACTGTTTGTCCGCCGACACGGGATGTGTGTTTTCATCTGGATTGGTCGCAATCCGGCTGTCGCCGGAAGCGATCGGCGGAACGTTTATGCTAATTTCATGTGAACCAACGCGTCCACCGCCTGAGACATCGCGGCTTCTACGTCGCCGCCCGTGTCGATGACGTGGATGACGGATTGAGTCTGCGGGTTTGGGACTTCCCAACTTTCTGCGGCGCGCACATAGACGGACCAGTCCGCGTCGGACGCATCGCCTCGCCGCCTTTGCAAACGCTCGCGAACAACTTCCGTGGCTGCATCACACACCAGCATGCCGGAACGCACACCGAACTGCGTTGCCGTGTTCAGAAACGTTCGGCGGTCGGCTTCCGATCGGAAATTGGCGTCCACGATGACACGTTTCCCTTCAAACAACAATCGCTGCGCTTGGCGTAGACATTCGGCGTAAGTGCGACGATTCCATTCGGCGGTATAGATGCCTTCGCCGAATGCGGATGCACTTCGCTGTTCGTTCTGGGCACCAACCAATTCCTTGCGGGCAACATCCGACCGAATCACCTGCCAGTCGGCTTGTTTGGCAAGAGCTCTGGCCAACGTGGATTTCCCCGTGCCTGGCAGGCCCGCGGCCAGTAACAAACAGGGGCGGCGAGGTGGCGATTCCAGTTCGCCGAGTGCCAGCAGCCAAGAACCTCGTGATTTCGCCTTCGCCGTTGTGCGATCGGCTTCCGTCATCTCGTCGCGAGACAGCTTCATGCCTTCCACCTTGCCGCGCACCGTGGCTCGGTAGGCCGTGTAGAATGGAACGAGTTCACAACCTTCTTCATCGCCATCGCCGGAGGCCTGCAGATAGGCGTCTAGGAATTCGCGTCCCAAATCGCGGCGGCCTTGCAAGTTCAGCCCCATCACCAGAAACGCCACGTCCGAAATCGGATCGGCGAAACGAAACCGTTCCGAAAATTCAACGCAGTCGATAACAACAAGGTCATCCGGCGGCTCACGATCCGGGAAAATGTAGACATGATCCAGCCGCAGATCACCATGCGTATCGCGCGGGATGCCACGATCGGCGCGCGAAGTTATCAGTCGTCGATGGCGAGCCAACGCGGCTTCCGTCAGTGTGACAAGCCGATGGAAAACAGCGTCGCTGACTGTCGAGCCAATCTGATTCGTCGACTGATCGAAGTTCTCTTTCGCATTGCCGGCGACGACATCGAAGCGACCGTATTCAGTGACGGACGGTCCGGAATCCGCGTTCGTGTGGAAGTCAGCGATTCTGCGACCGAGGCTCCGCATTACTTCGGCATCGACCTCACCGTGTCGAAGACGATATTGCAGAGTAGCTTCATCTGGTAAACGCTGCATCTTCACCGCCCACTCGATCGGTTCGCCGTCTCCTTCAAAGCACAGCCCTTTGTCACTTCGCGTGACCGGCACAACGTTCAGGTAGACGTCCGGGGCCAGCCGACGATTCAGTCGCACTTCTTCTTCGCAATAATAGCGTCGCTTGTCGAGCGTGCCGAAGTCCAGAAACCCATAGTCGACGGACTTCTTGACTTTGTAGACATAGTCACCGGCAAGGAAGACAGCTGAGATATGAGTCTGCCGGACTTCCACTTTGTCAACGGAAAACGGCCAAGCGGCCGGGCGTTTGAGCCCGGCGATCAGTTCGGGGAGCGTCAGCTCAGACAATTCTGTGTGACGATGTTGCATGGCGGTGTTCTCAATTGGGTGAACTCACAGGTCTTGGTAGATCTCTGATATGGCAGCACAGTAGATCCTGTCTGCCGGGCTCACTGTACCACACAAGTTCGCTTTTCATGATGAATCACAACGACCGGGCCTTCACCAGACCCAACTTCGGCAACGTTTCCAAGTACGGCATTGTAGCCTTCTCGCGCGTTGGTCGGCGTGCGAAGTGATAGCCTTTCGGAACAACCACAACTCCGTTTTCAGAAACCGTAAAGCGGGCTGCATCAAGGACCGGATCTTCGCCAACCGTTTCGCCGTCCGGAATATGCACGCCCTTGTCGACAATGCAGTTACGTAGTTTCGCACCGGCTCCAACATGCACGCCATCTAAGAGGATGCTGTCCGAGACCACCGCGTCACTGGCGACTCGTACGTTGGGCGACAGAATCGAACGGTTCACCATGCCGCCCGACACCACAACGCCATTGCTGATCATCGAATCTGTCACGACACCGGGAACGCCCATTTCGTCGCGATCAATTCGCGCGGGCGGGGCCGGAGTTTCAGACTTGCGGATCGGCCAGTGCTCTGAATACAGATTCAAGGGAGGTCGATCCTGCAGCAGGTCCATGTTCGCTTGGTGATAGGCGTCGATCGTCCCAACGTCTCGCCAGTAGCTTTCGCAATGGTGATTGGTCGCAGCAGAATCCTGCTGCCCGAAGCGATATCCAAACACGCGATTCGAATGAATCAATCGCGGTAGCAGATCTTTACCGAAGTCGTGGCTGGAGGACGCATCCTTGCTGTCGCGTTCGAGTTCTTGGCACAGCAGATCGATCGAAAACACATACACGCCCATCGATGCGAGTGCTCGATGGGGGTTGTCCGGAGTTGGCTGCGGGTGCGGCGGTTTTTCGTCAAACCGCCGCACGCGTTGCTGAGCGTCAACGGACATCACGCCAAACGAACGCGCTTCTTCAAGACTGACTTCCATGCAAGCGACCGTGACTTCAGCTTTGGACGTACGATGAGCTTCCAGCATGCGGGAATAGTCCATGCGGTAGATATGATCCCCCGACAGAATCAGCACGTTGCGAGTTCCGTTGCGTCGCAGCATGTGCAGATTCTGATAAATCGCGTCAGCGGTTCCCTGATACCACGAATCGCCATTGCGCTGCTGTGGAGGAACTGCCGTAATGAATTCACCCAACTCCGGACTGAATACCGACCAAGCATCCCTCAGGTGGTTGTGCAGCGAATCAGACTTGTACTGCGTCAGCACGAGGATTCGCCGCAGCCCGGAATGCAGACAGTTCGAAAGTGTAAAGTCGATAATCCGATATTGACCACCAAACGGAACGGCAGGCTTCGCTCGTTCATCCGTCAACGGGGCCAGTCGAGAACCAACGCCTCCGGCAAGAACGATACTGAGTGTGTCTGAAGGGAATGACATGGCGAACGAGCTTCCTCTGAATTTGAGAGACGGGATCGAAAAGCGGGACGCTGTCAACCGCAGGAACCTGCGATGTAAGCTGTTGAAACAACGCTCTGATCTGGGCAATGGTCGACTTAAAAGAACCGTCGCATCTTTAATGCCAATGACAGATGAACTTGTGATGCAGGGACAGAGACGTTTTACAGCTTAACCCAATGACCGCCTCGACCGGCGAAACGGTCGAGGCGATCGGCTGGGGCAGAGCAATACATAGCCCGCCTGCCCGAGTTTCGTATCAATGATTTGTTAACGGTAATATTTGACGGATTGTCACAGGCAGGAGGATTCGGGCGGTACCACGACTGATTTGCGTGACACCGGAGCACGCATGCGTTCCAATAGTGCCATAAAGCTGTACGGTTTCTGGAAGCAGTACGAAACGGGGACCCCGCTCTGTTCCGACAACCGCGACGGCGATTCATCTCCGGTGACGATGGTCACCGGGACGTCGTCGAGCAACAAACTGCTCGAACTCATCACCGCAGCATCGTCATCGAAGAGTTCCAAGTCGATGATCAGAAAGTGAGGACTCAGTTCCCGCATCTTGATCGCACATTCCAGATCGTCACGCGCCGTTTCGATCGTCAGGCCTTTGCGAGCGAAGTAATCGCAGTAGATCTCTCGCAAGGATTCGTCCGCGTCTGCGAACAAAATATCAATCTCCATGACTTCGCTTCTCCTGATAGGTTCCCAGTAGAATCCTGACGACGATGAGGCCCGCAGTCAGAGTCGCCCGCTCCTGCTGTGTCCCGACGCTTCCCTGCAAGGCCCCGCAGCCAGTTGGCGTTTCCCGCCTGAAGTGCCCGGAGGATGCACGATAGCTAACCCGCAAAAATCTGCAATCTGAGTCCGCCGAACACTCATGTCAGGCATTTCCTGACATGCGGCCGCGCCGTGGTGAGATGGGCAACGTAGGTTCGGCTTTTCGACACCGAGGTGCTCTGGCATTCGATTTGCAACCAAACGAATCACGGTTGCCGATTTTGCACACTCAACGCGAAGACCGACACGACACGGCTCTGTTTTCGAACACCGCGCGGGCTCATCAGAAAGGGGCAACTCACGACTGGGTGGTCGTCTACCGAGACGACGCGGACGATGGCCGCTGGACCGTGGTCACGGCGAAGTATCGCAAGCTGCGCGGCAAGAGAATCGTGTCGGGAAAAGAATCAATGGCCCGCTTCATTGTTGGGATTTGATTGTGTAGATCGTGTCGGGTGGGTCAAGGAGCCCAAGCGACGCCGACCCACCACACGTATCCGCCCCGTATCGACAAAGAAAATGGTGGGGCGACATGGCGATCGCCATTCGACCTACCCGACCTAGTTTTCGCCGACCCCAGTGATGAAGCGGGCCATTGAAAGAATTGGAGTGTGCCAAGTTCTATTCGCAGAACAAGTAGGCCGCATGTCACTCCATCCTTTCGGGAAACGGCGTGCTCGGCGGAGTCGGTTCGCGAGGAATCTCGGGTCCGGGATCGGGCGGCTGAAACGGTTCCGGTGGTTCACGGCGAAACGGTTCTCGTTCCGGAACTTCCGGACCCGGCGCTGGTGGGGCCGGAGGGTCAGGACGCGGAACTTCTGGAAGTTCGTCAACGCTGTTGGCCGCGTGGCCTGCAAGTCTTTCGAGAGTTGCTGTTAATCGATTGAGTATCATGAGAATAGCTCCGTTGCTGAACAGAATGTTGCGTCAGTCCTGCGTCGCGTTGAGTCGTCCTTGGCCATTGACAGATCGTCCCGTGGCTTCAAAGCTAACACTGAATGAATTCTGAGCAACATTGCTCTATGAAGTCAACGACTCAACAGCCGACGGAGACTTCTGTGACTGGTCTTCAAGCGATTTCTTGCAGAAGTACCAGTCCTTGCAATCGACATCTTTATCCATAAGCCGAGCATTCAGAGCTTCAACGGTTGACGGAGGTGGAACGATCACCTTGTCTCCAAGCTGCCAGCCTTCAGGCGTGGCAACTTGGTAAGCATCGCTGGTCTGCAGAGCCTCAAGCAGTCGCAGAAACTCGTCGACGCTTCGGCCGTTGCTCATGGGGTAATACACCATCGCCCGCAACGTGCCCTCCGGGTCGATCAGGAAAGTCGTTCGCACCGCAGAAGTATCGCTTGCGCCGGGTTGGATCATGCCATAGGCATGGGCCACACGCATCGAAAGGTCATCGATAATCGGGAAAGGAATCGCAACATCAAACCGTTCTTTGATGTTCTGCGTCCACGCGAGGTGCGAGAACAGACTGTCAATGGAAAGACCCAACAGGTCGCAATTCAGTCTCTGAAACTCGTCGTACGCTTTGGCGAAGGCGATGAATTCCGTTGTGCAGACGGGTGTGAAGTCGGAGGGATGCGAAAACAACAGCAACCACCGCCCTTTGTAGTCGTTCAGTTTGCGAGGACCATGGGTTGTCTTCGCATCGAAGTCAGGCGCGCGTTCGTTTAGTCGAGGCATCGGTGCAGAGTGCGGTTGATTTGATGGTGCGTCGTGTTCGTTCACGATGATTGGGCCTTTCGGTTTGCGTCTATTTTTGAGAAGGTGTTCAATCCAACGTGCTGACTGCTATTCCGGCAAGCGACCTCGTTCGACACGCGGCAACGGACCGGTACACGTTTTAAGAAATTCCACCAGATCCTGCTGTTCAGAATCGGTGAGTCGGATGCGTTCAAATCGCGAATCTAGGTGTGGATTTTCGAACTTGTCCGTGCCGTACCAGTTCAACACTTCTTCCAGTGTGCGGAACCGCCCGTCGTGCATATACGGCGCGGTCATGGTCACGTTTCTTAGTGAAGGTGTCTTAAAGGCCCCTCGCGCTTTGTCTTCGCCGGTGACAAGGAAGCGTCCGAAATCCGGAGCATCATCCTGCATCCCCACGCCGATATTGTGGTAGGCACTGTCTGATAGAGCCGGCGTCGGATGGCAACCAATGCACCACCCTTTCTGCATGTCGTAGTACAGCCCCATGCCTCGAAGAGCAGCCGTTGACATGGGGTTCGCTTCCTTTGCGGCCTTCAGGCGTTGATATTTCGCAGTCAGTTCCGCGTCTTCCGCCAATGTTACCTTATCGTAATTTTCCAGAGGCTCGAAGGCCTTGTGATGATCGAACGCGGTCGGGCCAGAAACAATAACGCGGACGAATGCCGCCACGGCGTCTCCAATGGAGGCGACTGTCACTTGTCCGTAGATTCGCCGAAACTGCAGCTCATAACCCTTGTTTCGCCGCAGCGTTTTAAGAACACCTTCCAGAGAATTCCCCATCTCTGTAGGGTCTGTAATGGCCACTAGCACAGCGTCCTCCAGTGAGGCCGCGTGACCATCCCAGAATTCTTCTTCACCAATGCCCGCAAACATCACGCGGTTGATCAGCGTGGGCGGATTTCGGTCACTCGCCTGTCCGCGAACACCTTTTGCAAATCGTTGGGGAATCGTATAGCCATGGTCCGGTTCGTGACACGCTGCGCAACTCACCGTGTTATCCACAGACAACCGAGTGTCGAAGTATAATTGCCGGCCAAGTTCGATCTTCGCACGCGTCATCGGTGTGGGGATTTTGTCCAGACGGTTAGGCAGCAGATTGAGCCCCACTGGCAACTTGAGCTTCAGCGGCTGATGATTCTTGTCGTCAGACAACCATTCGCTGATTTCATCAACCGATAGCGAACCTTGACCGGGAATGCCGGCCGTGAGTTCATCCGACCCAAGCGTGACTTCGTGCGTAGCGACCGAGGTGTTTTCCTGTGCCCGCAATTCGTGAGCAACGGTGGTCAGTGCAATGGTCAATGTCAGCGATGGGAAACAGAGTAAGACGAAGGACTTCATGGCGTGGCGTTCTGTGATCAATGGTTTTCGTCAACGACGTTTGGGCTATCAACTGGCCGCGATCTACGTGGCAGGCCGATTGGTTGTGACCTCGGAGAATTCAAACAGCTTTTGCACCTCTCCAAGAATACTGACGTGGCGACTCTTGGTCTGCTCATACACCTCTCGAACGTGCTTGTGCTTCTTCTCGAATTCAGCATGTGCGGCCTCCAACGATTCAAAGTTCGGACTGCCGGGGCCATACTCCACAACCTCATAGTCCTGCAGATGTAACTCGTGTGTGTGAACTTCAGCGGCCTGAGTTTCCAGCATTTCCTCACGCTTCAAGATCGTCGCCTGGATCTTCGTCAACATCATCAGAGCCTGCCGATGCTCCGACCGCCAATAGGCGTAGTCTTCGAGCCAGAGCATGTGTTCGCGTTTTGCGGAGTATTCGTCAGATTGGTGTGTCATTGCCTATGCCTTTCAGTGAAAACCTATTCCTACAGAATCACATTTCCGCACCCAATGCTTCCACTAATACCGCCAGCTTGGCCATGGTTGAGTAGTGGTGTCGTTTAATGCGTTCGTGAGCCACCCGCAGCTTGGTCTGTTCATCCTGTTCGTGCTGATGCGGTACTTCCAGACTGCGCGGTACCGCACCCATGGCACGCTTTAAGGCACGTTCCTCTTCCGCCAGACGATGTTCCGCCTGAGATACCTCTGTGCCATGACCTTCAATCGATGATAGGTGATTGCCGAGCGATTCGTTGTGGCTGACCATCGCCGCGTTGAGTGTCATCAGCGCCTCTTGATGCTCGCCCCGCCACAGCTCGATATCGTCATGCCACATGGCCGCTTCGCTTTGCCATCGTGTGTGATCCTGGTGGGCGCGAGTCGTTGTTATGGATGTCATTTCTGGTTGTCCCGTTGACTTGGTGGTTACAGCACGAATCAATCTCGTGGTGTCCCCAGACAACGCATCTCTTGTGCCAATGGAGATGTTTCGTGCTACGTCGACATTTCTTCATCGTCGCAGTCATCCAGCGACATCATCTGCGAGAGGATCATGGCATTCATAACTGCGATCTAAGGATAAGGATTGCGACCGAATCGTGCATTCATGTCCCGCAGTCTACTGATGGCCTGATTCTTTTCGTAAGACGTCATTTCGCGACCGCCATAAGATCGCACGGCGCGAGACATCAGCCGCGTGACACGTCGACATTCGCCCGGTCGCGATGAGTATCGGCATGATTGACGCAAGTCGGCTGTAAACTGTCGGTCGCACTGGCGGCGATTCTGACAATAGCCGTCCAAGCAAGCGTCGTGGCGAGCGCAGGCCGATCGAAAATCGGCTCCATGCCACGTTTGTGGCACGAGGGCTCGGTCTGATCCCACGATCCAGTCCGGGCCGCACGGGCATGCGGCAAGGTCCGGCCGCTGTGCCTGAGCTGTCGCGGAAAAGGCGAGCAATGTCGCGGCGAAGAAGTATCTCATTGGTCTGCTCCGTAAGTTGAGTTGATGGAAGTCCTGCGCTTGGCAGTACGGTTTGAGTCTTGGCATCAGCCATCGCAACTTCAGTGCCAGTGGACATGCAAGTCTGATCAAAGCGGCTTCCATTCGCGTTGCGTTGCATTCTGATCATCGGCGATTGGCTGTGGTGCGACGGTTATAACTCTGTGCAGTTGACACTGTGCATTGTGTGACACGAGTGGGCGTATACGGTCGATCACCTGCGGCGAAGTGCCGGCCGGCAGACGATACCTACGTCAATCCTGCCTGCCGGGCAGGATTTCGCAGCTTGCTGCGACTGCGGCAAAACGACATTCGAACGCGAACTTAAAATCGCGTGTTTAAATCAACCAAGTCGGTGCGAACAGCATGATGACGCCGAGTGCCAGAATGACGATTCCGCTGAGCAGCTTCAGCCAGCGGCCGTGAGATTCCTGGAGCTTCTTCTTTGACAGCGTGACTACGACGATCGCGACCAGAATCGTGTCGTCCAGCATGTAAGCCACGATGTACAATCCCAGATACAAGTAGTTGGTCAGCGGAGACAACTGCTGCAGTGTCAGAATTTCGGTATACAGCGCGGGCAGACCGGCCGTACACAGTAGCTCAATAATGTTGACAAGCACGGCCAATACGATGGCTGCAGTGAGAGCTCCCCACAGGCTTTGGGCGGTGATGATTTTTCGCACTCGAGCATAGATGCCGGGCTTGGCCGATTCCGGAATCTTTAAGGACGGGCCGCTCCCGAAGGCAAAGAAATCCTTCACGTTGATAAGGCCAATACAGGTTGCCGCGATTCCCAACACGATCTGAGCCGGACGATCCAGCCCGACCAGCATGAACACATTCAGCCAAGCTGCCATGAACGCAAAATACGCTAGGCCACTGACCACGACAAAGGTGCCCGCAATCACTAGCATCTTCCGGCGATCTTTAACGTTCACCAACACCGAAAGCAGGAACATCAGCACCCACATCGCACACGGATTGAACCCGTCCACCAGCCCGATCAGAAATGTGAAGGCGGGCAACCCGAGGCGGTTCACGTTCAATCGACCGAACAACGGCACCTGAATTTCTTCACGCGGCTGTGACATGACATCGTCGAATTCCGCTTGACTTGTTGCGTCGTGGTCGGGATCCGCCGCGCCTTCCGTTGAAAGCTCCATGTCCAATTCACCGAACGAATCGAACTGGTCAACGTCTGCCTGCGGCTGTGCGATTGCGTCCGCTGTCTCAGATGTTGGCTTGTCAGCTGGTTCCGACCTATCCTGAGGCAACAGCCATGCGGTCAGTCCCGACAGCATGCCCTGTTCGATTCGTTGCGGTCCCGGTGGGGCAGCAGGATTGGTTCGAGGCTGCTGCTGGTGTTTCGGTTCGTGCGGTGTGCGAATCGTGTCGCGCGCCACAACCGATTTCGCACACACGCACAGCATGTCCTGCAACTCACGCCCGGTGATCGATGCTCCCTGATAGCCGACTTTCAACCGACGACAAAGATGAAACGCCGGCACTGATGTTGCCTGAACACGATAATCGTCGGCCAGCTTGGCCAGTCGTTCGCGAGCTGCTTCATCGACGGAGATATCCCGCTGGACAATTCGAATGGCGGGCCAGTCACGTTCCAGTTGCGACAGAAACACCTTCGCATCCCGACAGTGCGGACAACCGGCGCGAACAAAGACTTCAATGTCCAGCAGCGAGGCAATACGTTGTCGATAGTCGACTGTGTCTTCAAACCCCACATGAAACTGATTGAGGACATGCACGGCCGGAACGCCCGGTTTTTCGATACCGTGTTTCCGGAACAAGTCAATCGCACAGCGACGAGCTTTTGGATCTGCATCCACATCGTGAACCGCAACGTCCAGACCACCCCGCCGACTCTTAAAGTCTGTCAGAAATGTCAGCAATTCCTGACAGCGTTCGGAATCCTCCCGCACAAAAACATCCAGCGTCACACGATGCGACGGTGGTGCGAGGTTCCCGCTTTGCTGTGCGACACACACGTTTCCGAATATGCCAACGACGTTCAGGATCACCAAGCCAACGGTGATTTGGTTCATAGGTTTTGCCTTAACGTGCGTGCCGCCTGCCGGGCGGCACTTCGCCGCAGGCGACCGAGCGCAGTTGCTAGGTTTGCCCAACATGACCGCTGCGTTCGTAGATTGGTTGTGGAAATGGAACGTTGTTTGTCCGCCGGTGCCGAATATGTATTCGAAAATTGTTTGGTCGCAGGCGCAGCAAGCTGCAAAGTCCTCCTGCCCGGCAGGCAGGACCTACTTGGCCACCGCAACTCTTTTTTTGTCGCGTTCCGTGGTGGACATTGCTTGTTCGACTTCGAGGACGTGGAGTGTGGTTTTAACAACGGAATCCGGGTTGAGCGAAATACTGTCGATGCCTTCCTTCACCAAGAATTCAGCAAATTCCGGGTAGTCACTGGGAGCCTGGCCGCAGATGCCGATCTTGGTGCCGGTCGCTTTGGCGATTTCGATCGCCTGCGAAATCATCCGTGTGACGGCGTCATTGCGTTCGTCGAAAATGTGTGAGACGATCTCCGAATCGCGATCGACACCCAGCGTCAACTGAGTCAAATCGTTGGATCCAATCGAGAAGCCGTCAAAGACTTCCGCAAACTGATCGGCGCAGATCACGTTGCTGGGTATTTCACACATGACGTAAACTTCGAGGCCATTTTCTCCCCGACACAGACCATGAAGCTCCATGTCGGCAAGAACTCGACTGCCTTCTTCCGGCGTCCGACAAAACGGAATCATGACCTTCAGATTGGTGAGTCCCATGTCATCACGAACGCGACGGATCGCTTCGCATTCCAGAGCAAACGCGCCTGCATAGCGTTCGTCGTAGTAGCGAGACGCACCACGAAATCCGAGCATGGGATTCTCTTCCACCGGCTCGTAGTCCGCACCGCCCACCAGATTCGCGTACTCGTTGGTCTTGAAGTCGCTGCATCGCAGAATGACAGGTTTCGGATAGAATGCAGCGGCGATCATCGCAATTCCGTGAGACAAACGTTCAATAAAGAACTCGGTCTTGTCGTGATACGAAACCGTCAGTTCATCCATTTTGCGTTGCACGTTCGCATCTCGCGGTCTGGTGTATTCGATCAGTGCTTGAGGGTGAATGCCGATTGAATTCGTGACAATGAATTCTTCGCGAGCCAGGCCAACTCCATCGTTGGGCAGGAAAGAAAGCCGGAATGCTTCGTCCGGGTTGGCCACGTTCATCATGATCTGAGTTTTGGGGCGTTCCATGCCTCGGACATCAACTTCCTGTTTTTCGAAGTCCAGTCGCCCTTCATAAACCGAACCCGTTTCGCCTTCCGCACAGCACACTGTGACTTCCTGGCCGTCCTGCAGCACCTGAGTTGCGTTGACGGCGCCGACAACAGCAGGCAGGCCAAGCTCGCGACTGACGATGGCCGCATGACACGTTCGACCACCGCGATCCGTCACGATTGCCGACGCTTTCTTCATGGTGGGTTCCCAGTCGGGATCGGTTTTGTCCGCAACCAGCACATCACCGACTTGAAACTGCTGCAGGTCGTCGACACTGTGAACCACTCGCACAGTACCGTGACCAATCCGCTCACCCACCGCACGCCCTGTGGCCAGTTGACGACCACGTTGCTTCAGATGATACGTTTCCAGCACCGTTTGATTACGAGTCGCCTGAATGGTTTCCGGACGGGCCTGCACGATAAACAGTTCGTCCGTAATGCCGTCCATCGCCCATTCGATATCCATCGGCGTGGGCCGACCGTAGCGCTCTGAATAATGCTCCTCGATAATACACGCCCACTTTGCGAGTGTCAGCACGTCGTCATCGAACAACGCGAACCGATTACGATCAACGGCATCCACTTGGAAGTTCTTCGTCATCGCTCCGCCACCGGCGTCGTACATCATCTTGATTTCCTTCGACCCCAATCGTTTGCGAATCAGCGACCGGAAACCCTTTTTCAGCGTCGGCTTGAAGACGTAGTATTCGTCCGGATTGACGGCGCCTTGAACCACGTTTTCGCCTAGCCCGTAGGCGGCCGTTATCAACACGACATCGGGAAATCCGGTCTCGGTATCTAACGAAAACATGACGCCAGACGTCGCCAGATCAGATCGCACCATCTTCTGCACACCGATGGAAAGCGCCACATCGAAGTGGTCAAACCCCTTGTCTACTCGGTAAGAAATCGCGCGGTCGGTGAACAGCGACGCGAAGCACCGGCGGCACGTATCCAGCAACGCCCGTTCGCCTTCGACGTTCAGATAGGATTCTTGTTGCCCGGCGAAACTGGCATCAGGCAGGTCTTCTGCGGTCGCACTGCTGCGGACGGCGACATCCACGGGGTGATCGCTGCCTTCGCTGAGTTTCCGGTAGGCAGTCGAGATCTGTTCACAGAGTGTACTGGGAAGTTCGGCTTCCAAAATGGCGTTGCGAATCTGCTTTCCTCGCGACTGCAGGTCAGCAATGTTGGACTTGTCGAGTCCCGTCAGTAGTTCACGCAGCCGCTCATCCAAGCCTGCGGAACTCAGGAAATCGCGATACGCGTCAGCAGCGACAGCGAATCCATTGGGAACTTTGATACCGTGTTGGCCGAGTTCCCGCACCATCTCGCCCAGGGAAGCGTTCTTGCCACCGACGGTGGGGACGTCCGCGATTGTGATGTCAGCAAACCAGCGAATGAAGTCGGTCATGGAATCTGTTCCTGTTTGTGCAAGAGACTCGTGAATGAGTCCTACGCGATTGCAAACAGCGTTCCATTGAGAGCCGCTTTCGTCGGATTCACGATAGCGGCTGAATGCCTCGCGGAAACACGTGTCGACTGGAAGGCACGAAACCTGCGTCGGCGTCGAAGTACAGGTAGTGTGTGATCTGCATCGTGGCGGAATCGATGTCGATGACGTTAAAACTATTCTTTTCGCGTTCCCGACCACGGCCTCGGCGCGACGTCGATGTGCCGGACTGCACGATCACGATGCCTCGTTCTCGATGTCGTCCCGGGAACACATCTAGGGTGTTGCCGATGTAGGCTCGATGCAGATGGCCGCCCAGAATCATGTCCACATCGTCTTCCACGAAACGCATGATGGCTCGTTTGGTCTGAGGCATCGTGCGATCACGCAGGTAATCGGGAGCTGGCGCAAAATGATGATGAGCAACCACGATGCGAATGGCTCCCAGCGGCGCTGCAGCGAAGACTCGTTCTGCCATCGCCAATTGCCATGGATGAATGCGTCCGTTGGAAATCGCGGTGCGCGGCGAGGTCGAATCGATTCCCACGATGACGGCGTGGTCCAGCGACAGCACTGGATTCAATTCGGGCGTGATGTACTTTTGATACAGGCCATGAGGATCGGTGAACCGCTCGCGAATTCGATACAATGGCACATCGTGGTTGCCCGGAACGTACAATCGTGGGACGTCGGGCAGTCGATCTAAAAACGCGGCCGCTGCCTGATACTGTTCGACGGTGGCTCGTTGAGTAAAATCGCCGCTGACGACAATCGCGTCGGCGTTGAGTTGCGGGGCAATGCGCAGCACGGCATCTCCGACCTCGGGCAAAAACGGCGGACCAAGGTGGAGATCTGACAGGTGTAGAATTCTGAATAAACGTTTAGGAGTTTGCATACTGGCGGCGGGATAGGGATGACGGATGAACGACACAGATGCACATGATATACCACTCGTTGCGGATTCCGCGATGTAGTCGTTGTCGGCACGTGATCTGCCAAGGATGTCGAACATGAAAATTCTTGCGAAACGCCTGGTGCTGCCGCTGCTGCGAATCACCAGTCTGGCGATCGTCGCCACGCTGGCTTCGCGTTACGCATCGTTGGATTGGTTTGTTCAAAACGATCGCTGGCTGCGAGATGGGATTCAGGCTCATCCCATCCGGTCGGCGTTGATCGCCTTCGTCGTCTATCTGCTGACATCGTTGTTTCCGGGGCTGGCCGGCAAGTCGATCATGGTGGGCTGGCTGTTCGGGTTGGTGGTCGGAGTGATGATTGTCAATACGGCTTTGGTCGCGGCGGCGGTGGTCGCGTTTCTGTTATGTCGGCATTACCTGAAAGCGGCCGTGGAAGCTCGGTTCGGTTTCTATCTGCGACCCGTTCGGGAACACATCCAGCGTGACGGAGCCATGTATCTGCTCACTCTGCGACTGGCTCTGAGCGGAACCGTGTTTCTGCCATGGGTGACTCGACGGATTGTGCGGTGGAAGTGACAACATCACTGGAACGAACAAGCTGTCGATTTCGTGAGCGGCACGGCGTTAAACATCAAGAATGTCTTAGCTTGTACCGCACGCAGTATATTATGTTCGGGATTTTGGCGCGGGTGGCCCAGCTTGGCGTTCAGCCAAGCTGTGTCGCTTTAGCGCTCGGAAACCGCTCTGACGTTTTCTTTGCACAAACGAAGCTGGCCGTGGATTGGACGTTGCAGAGCTGTTTTCGATGGCTGCGCCACACAGCCGAGGCTGCGCCAGCATCTGCCACCCGCTGGAACGTGGCTAACGATATGCCGAAATCCATGAGCGCACCCACTGTCGAGTGCGTTCGGGCGGGCGGGTTTTGCATCAATGACGTTTGCAGTAGACTGCTGTACGTCATGTGTTATTCAAAACCTGTGTTAGCGAAAGTGCGTTCTCGATGCCCATCAAGTTTCTGTACACACTTGCCTGTACGCTGATTCTGCAAGCAGCCGTGGCTGCTGATCCGCCCAATGTCTTGTTCTTGATCTGCGATGACCTGAATTGCGACATTGGTTGCTACGGCCACCCGCTGGTGAAAACGCCGAACATCGACAAGTTGGCGAAACGTGGCGTGCGGTTCGATAAAGCTTACTGCCAGTTTCCACTGTGTGGTCCGAGTCGAGCTTCGTTTATGACCGGGCTGTACCCCGATCAATCGCTGGTTCGCCGGAACGCAGTCTACATTCGTGAACATGTTCCGAATGTGAATACGATGTCGCAGATGTTTCGTGACGCCGACTACACGGCGACTCGGATCGGCAAGATCTTTCATTACAACGTTCCCAAACATATCGGCACTTCAGGCCACGATGACCCGTATTCGTGGAACAACACCATCAATCCCGAAGGTCGTGACGTTCATGATGAAGACCAAATCTTCAGCCTGATTCCCGGTTCGTTCGGAGGCACGTTAAGCTGGCTGGCGGCTGATGGCACGGACGAAGAACAGACGGATGGGATTGCGGCGACCGAAGCGGATCGCGTGCTGCGAGACTTTGCTGACCGCCAGACGCCGTTCTTTCTGGCGATCGGTTTGTACCGGCCCCATACGCCATTCGTGGCACCGAAAAAGTACTTCGAAATGTATCCGGTGCAGGGCATCACCGTCCCCACAGTGCCCGACGGTTATTGGGATACCATTCCTGCCCCCGCGAAAAAATCGATTACCCGCAAAATACAAACGCAGCTCAAAGATAATATCGCGCGGCAAGCGATTCAGGCTTACTACGCTTCGATCACGTTCGCCGACGCTCAGCTAGGAAAAATCCTAGACTCCCTGGATGACAGTGGGCTGGCCGACAACACGATCATCGTGTTCACATCTGATCACGGCTATCACATGGGCGAACATGGTCACTATCAAAAGACCACGTTGTTCGAAAACGCGGCGCGGGTGCCGCTGATCATCGCTGGGCCTGGAGTCACGGCTGTGGGGAAGACATCCAGCAGCTTCGCGGAGATGGTCGACTTCTATCCGACGCTGGCCGATCTGGCAGGACTGAAACCGCCGGCCTATTTATCCGGCACAAGCTTGGTGCCAACGCTGGTCGACGCCACAAAAACGGTTCGCGACTCCGCGTTCACGCAGTACGACAGCGGGTACAGCGTGCGCACAGAACGTTATCGGTACACCGCATGGGGCGACAATGGTGAACTCGGCAATGAGCTGTACGACCATCAGTCGGACCCGCAAGAAATGGTCAACCTAGCCAGCTCAGAAGCGCATGCCGCGATCGTCACTGAGCATCGTCAGCTGCTGCGAGATCGCGTGCGGAAGCATAAAACCGTGCCGGTTGGCATTAAGCAAAACCTCGTGGACGTGCGTCGCAAGGTTCCTCAGAAATAGGTTCAGTGGCCGCATTTCTGGATTTCTGTTGAGGAACAAATTGCGGAAGCATGACATTGCTTCTTTGGTGGCTACCATCAGGCAGTCCGTCTTCCACAGAAAACTCATATGCTGCTGCGAATCACGAATCTCAGAACCCGCGTCGAACAGCCCGAAGCTGAGCTTCCCACGCGCGCGGCGACAGCGCTGGGGGTTTCTACCGAAACGTTCCGGTCGTGTCGAATCCTGCGCAAAAGCATGGACGCTCGCCAGCGTGATTCACTGCAATTCGTGTATTCGCTGGTGGTGGATGTGCCGGATAATGTGAAACCAAAAGCCAAGGCGGCCAGCGACTTGCAGGTCGATGCGTTCGCTCAGACGCCTTTTATCGATCCAGAACCGGGATCGGCACCGCTACCTTTTCGCCCCGTTATCGTCGGTTCTGGTCCAGCGGGATTGTTGGCCGGTTACTATCTGGCGTTGAAGGGATATCGGCCGATCATTCTGGAACGTGGCTTGGCGGTCAAGGAACGTGTGCCCGCGATTCGCAAGTTCGATTCCGGTGGCGAACATGACGCCGAAAATAATTATCTGTTCGGCGAAGGTGGTGCCGGTTGCTTCAGCGACGGCAAGCTGACCTGCCGAATTACCGGGCCGGATGTGGATTGGGTGCTGCAGAGTTTTGTGGATTGTGGCGGCCGGCCATCGCTGACCTACGAACATCGTCCGCATCTGGGCAGTAACAAGCTGCCGCTGATCTGTCGCAATTATCGCCGCAAGATCGAAGCCCTCGGCGGCGAATATCGATTCGGCTGCCGATTGGAAGGGTTGAAGTTTCAAGACCATCGTCTGGCGGGACTGGAAACGTCTTCCGGATTTCTGCAAACGTCGCATGTCGTCCTTGCGATGGGACACAGTGCGCGCGATACCTATCACATGCTGCTGGCCGCTGGCTTGCCATTGAAGCCGAAAGCCTTTCAGCTGGGGCTGCGGATTGAGCAGCCTCAAGCGGTCATCAACGATCACAAATACGGCCGACCAGAATATCTGCAGCAACTTGGAGCCGCCGATTATTCGCTGGTGGCCAAAGGAGAACGCGACCTGTTCACCTTCTGTATGTGTGCCGGTGGTGTGGTGATTCCCAGTGTGTCGGAACCGAACATGTATTGTTCGAATGGCATGAGTAATTCTCGCCACGACACGCCGTTCGCCAATAGTGGCTTGGTGGTGACGTTGGACCCTGAGCAATTCGGCAGTTCGCATCCGTTGGCAGGGATTGAGGTTCAGCGGCAGTTCGAATCCGCGGCCTTCCGCTTGACCGGCGGAACCTACGCTGCCCCGGTACAGCGTGCGGCGGATTTTTTGGCCAACGTCACGCCGGCCGCCAATCAGAAAATCCCGTCGTCTTATGAACGTGGTGCGGCCCCGCGAAATCTGAACGAAGTCTTGCCACCGGTGATTCTAAAGGCCATTCATGCTGGCTTGCCGATCATGGATCACAAGTGGAAGGGGAAGTACTTGCCCGAAGCGGTGTTGGTGGGGCCGGAAATGCGAGGTAGCTCGCCGGTCCGAATTGATCGCGATCGCGAATCGTGGCAAATTCCGAACATGCCCGGCGTGTATCCGGTGGGTGAAGGCGCTGGTTATGCGGGCGGAATTGTCACAGCCGCCGTCGACGGGCTGCGCGCAGCCAAGAAGATTGTGGAAGTGTTTGCACCGACGGCCTGAATGGGCGATTGTATTCGGCGCAGCAAAAAAGGTTGAGCCCCAATGGACGCAACCTTTTCTGTGTGGATTGTTCAGACAATCAGCGACTAGCCGACTGGGCCATCAACTGGATTCGTCTTCACGCGCTTGCGAACGTCTGTTTCCAGAACGCCGAACGCTTGTTCGTGTCGCTGCAGTGCCATTGACAGTGCGCTCCACAATCGTTTCGCGGTAAAGTGGTTCAGGATAATTCGCTGATTCACCTTCACATCAACTTTGCCAGTTGCATAAGGAGTTGGGTTGAGGCCCAAGTCCAGAATCAGTTCCTCTGGAGTGCTTGAGACTCGGCAAAAGTTTGCATACCCAGCGTTGGCGTTCGCATCGTCAACGATCACTTCCTGAGTCTGTTGTGCTTCCGGCGCTGGCGCTGCTGGCTTGGCCGGTGCTGCACTCGCTTTTGGAGCGTCTTCTTTCTTCTTCTCGTCCGCCACTTTGTTACTCCTAACTTTTTTGATTGCCATTTGGCTGACTTCCCGTTCAGACGAACGTCTCGGTGTTCTGCATTCAAGACGCTCTTACCGCAATCTTATAACACTCGTTTCAGACATTGGCAACGTGATGTCGTGACCTTTGTCACATGCACGCCACATCAACCGCCGGTGCGCGAAGACGGAGAAACGCGGTAAGATAGGCGTGGCAGTTTTCGTTGTAACGAATAGATAAAGTCCGTCAGCGACCGACGAATGGGTCTATCGAATGGGCAAATCATAGGATATATCGAAGGGGTCGAGAGTGAGGTAGGAGCGAAACTCCTTGGCTTCCTTCGCAAGCTCAGGCCAAGCCATCGAGTCCACCCAACACAAAATGCCCAAATTCATGAGCGGACCTAGTTGCAGAATGACGTGGGATTCTGGTTGGATTCTGTCGTTGCGGTGGGCTAGAATTGGGCTATGAGAAATCAACCCCCAATTGCCGATATGCCTCGACGGCGACTTGTCTTGCAATCGCTGGCCGGTTCGCTGGCTTTGCCTTTTCTGCCATCATTGGTGGCTGACAACGATAACAGCCAGACTATGGCTCGGTCCGGCCTAGGCGAGGCCCCGGATGGCCCGGATGCTGCGGACGCCCGCCGCTTTGTGGCGGTTGGCAATCTGCTGGGATTTCAGCAGAAGCATTTCTTTCCGGAAACCACGGGAACGGAATTCGAAGAGACGACGCTGCTGAAGCCGTTGATGCCGAATCGTGATCAGATCCGCGTCTATCGCGGCTTGGATCATGGCCTGAAAGGCGGCCACTTTGCGGTGCATACTTTTCTGTCCGGTGTTCTGCACCACGAATCCAAAAACCGCCGCGATGGCAACGTGACTCTGGATCAGCATCTGGCCGACGAAATTGGCGGCCAGACACGGTTCCCGTCCATCGCCGTGGGGTCTGAAGGCGGCATTCATGGCGGCTGCCAAATGTCGTGGACGAAATCGGGCGTGCGAGTGCCACCGATTACAGGACCGGGGGAATTGTTTGACAAATTGTTCGCCACAGAATCGGATTCACAACGCGCCCTCAAAGTGCGGGCCACCAAGCTGCAAGCGTCGATTCTTGATTCCATCACAGAAGAAGCGAAGTCTTTATCTCGCCGAGTGAACCAAGAAGACCGAAACAAGCTGGATGAGTATTTGATGGCGGTGCGAGATGTCGAAAAGAAGATCGATGTCCGCCGGCGCTGGGCCGATCAACCCAAGCCCGAGGCGCCGTTCGAAAAACCGGTCGACACCAATACAGTCGACGATCTCCCGATGCTGTACGAACTGATCGCGCTGGCCTTGCAAACGGATTCCACCCGCATTGCAACGCTGGAAATCGGTGGAAGTTTTCTGCCGCAAAACCTAGGCATCGACAAGTCTTATCACAGCCTGTCGCATCACGGCAACGACGAAGAAACGGTCGCGCATCTGATCACGCTGGAGACCTATCAGCTGACACAGTTTAGTCAGTTTCTGACTCGCCTAGCGGCGTTAAAGGACGGCGAACAAAGCTTGTTGGATTCGACGGCTGTGTTGTTCGGCAGTGGTATGGGCCACGGCAGCTCACACACCAATACCGACTTGCCGATTGTGCTGGCGGGTTGCGGCTACGGCACGGGTGAGTTCAAACAAGTCCCCGCGCAAGGCCTGTCCAAAGTTCCGCTGTGCAATCTGTTTGTTGATATCGCTCAGCGGCTGGGCGTTGAAAAGGACTCCTTCGGCATCAGCACTGGTTCGTTTTCGTAAACGCCAAAACCATGTCTTTATTTTCAGATCGCGGGATCAACCTGCGAACCGTGATCCGTGGCAGCTTCGCCGTGTGCGTGACGACGTTTGTGTTCCCTGCCGCTGTTCTAGCAGCTGAAGAAGCTGATGATCGCCTCACAGCCAAAGCAGGCAACGCGGTCGTGTCCGGCTTTCTTAATAAATACTGCGCCGATTGCCACAACGCGGATGTTTCGGAAGGTGAGCGATCGTTTGCAGCTTTTCAGCTGCCGTTGACGACGGTGCAGCAGTTGATCACTGCGGATGAAATCATCGATCAGGTGACATTGAAAGTCATGCCGCCCGAAGATGCGACCGAACAGCCGACCGATGACGAACGGCTACAGCTGTTCGAAAGCCTGCGGCACAGCATCGAGATCGCTCGCGAGAATTTTCAGTCCACGGGAGGCCGCACGGTCATGCGTAGGCTGTCAAACCGCGAATACGAAGTCACACTGGCCACGTTGTTTGGTCGTCGAGTGGACCTGTTGGGGCTGACCGCCGACTTCCCCAAAGACAATACCAGCCACCATATTGATACCATCGGAGAATCGCTGGTCACGTCCGGTTTTCTGCTGGACCAGTATTTTCAGGCCGCATCGCGACTGGTGGACGCTCGACTGGGAAAGCTGGGAACGCCAGCAATGGAACCGCAGTCGTGGCACTTCACCGACAATTTTCGGCAGTACGAAGAACTCACGGGGTCGCACAGCAGCGTCTTCAAATTCAAATTCCTGTGCCTGTACGAACAACCGAATACCGATACGCGGCAAGGCGGCTACGGCCACATTGAGGACTTTCTGGAAGGCGTGCCGGTGTCGGGATTGTACGACATCCAAATCCACGTGCAGGCCATGCACCGCGACACACATTACGATCCGAAGATATTCCGCATCGATTTTTCCGAACCATTCCAAGTCGCCGTCGTGCCGGGCGATGCCACCAAGGGGCACATTCACTATCCGCAAGCCATCGAACCAATCTTGGCAACGGCGATTGTTCCGGACGACGAACCTGACTGGCTAAGCTTCCAAGTCTGGCTGGAAGCCGGCCAGACGCCACGCTTCATCTTCCCCAACGGCCCGTACGAATCTCGCGCGTCGGTGATTGAAACCAACAAACGATACAAAAAGGAATTTAAGAAGCCGCAAGATGGCGTCAGCCGCACGACTTTGCTTCGCGAAGGCAAGCTGCCGCATATCAAAATCGGCGAAATCAAGATCCAAGGACCACTGCCGGAACCCGGCGGCTGCAAAGAAGAACAGGCCGTGTTTGGGCCAGCTGGATTTCAGCCAGAAACAGCCATTTCACAACTGCTTGCGTTCGCCGAAAAAGCCTATCGCCGACCACTGGTCGTTGCTGATCGTGCACGGATCGAAGCGCTATATCAAAAGCGGATTTCCGAAGCCGCGACACCGCGCGAGGCGGCCTTGGATACGCTGAAGATGGTTCTGTGTTCTCCGTCGTTTCTGTATCTCAGCGAAATCACGCCCGACGCAGAAACGCAGTTGCGTCCCTTCGATCTGGCTTCACGACTGTCCTATGCGCTCTGGTCCGGGCCGCCAGACGAAGGGCTGTTCGATGCAGCACAGTCTGGCCGTTTGACGGAAACCGAGGAACTGACCAGCCAGGTTGATCGGTTGCTGAGTGATCCGCGTTCAGCAGCATTCGTGGCTGGATTTTTGGATAGCTGGCTGAACCTGCGAGACATCGGCAACTTGCCGCCACCACGCAAAGCGGCCAGTGAATATTATGCGGAGAACCTGCCGGAATCGATGAAGCAGGAAGCCCGCCGATTTTTCGCTCACCTGCTGGAAACCGACGGTTCGGTGATCGAATTTCTGGATGCGGACTACACGTTCGTGGATAAAAAATTGGCCAAGTTGTACCGCATGCCAGAACAAGAAACACTGCGGCTGGCGGATGGTTTTCAGCGTGTGAACGTCCCCGAAAACGGTCAGCGAGGCGGGTTACTCGGCATGGCCAGCGTGCTGACGGTCAGTGCCAACGGCGTCGATACGTCGCCCGTGACGCGTGGTGTCTGGGTTCTGGAAAACATTCTCGGCATTACACCGCCACCACCGCCGGACGAAGTTCCCGCGATCGATGCGGATGTTCGTGGAGCCTTAACGATTCGTGACAAGCTGGCCGCGCACAGCAAAGACCCGGCGTGTTATGTTTGCCATCGCAACATGGATCCTCTGGGGTTTGCACTGGAAACGTTCGACCCCATCGGTCGCTGGCGTTTGAAGTATCCGAACTCCAAAGGCAAAGGCAAAGACTCAGCCGCCAAGATCGATGCGTCGGGAAAATTGCCCTCGGGTGAAACCTTCCAAGATTTTCGCGAACTCAAGCAAGTCCTCGTGCAGCATCGCACCGATTTGTTCGCTCGCAACCTGATCGAAAAGCTACTGGCCTACACCACCGGTCGACACATGGAACGCATCGATCAGTACGAAGTGGATGATATTCTGCAGCGCGTGAAAACGTCCAACTACGGACTGAAAACGATGATCACCGAAGTGCTCACCAGCAAGATCTTTCGGTCTCGTTAAGGATTCATTGGCGGCGGCACAGTTGAGCGTTCAGTGGGCCGAAGATTCTGCGTGTCTGCCGGAACAGCGCCCGTAGCGGCTTGTTCCGGCCTACGTCCCGAAGTGCTCACACTGCCGCAGGGAGCATCGGCTGCGGAACGTCCATCGCGTACCGCCAGTTGGCCGACCAGCGAGCCAGACTGATCGCGGTTGCTGCGACCAAAATTCCGCCCACGGCGTCGATGGCGTAGTGCCATCCGAGGATCACGGTGGCTCCCACAACAGCCGCGTTCAACAGCACCATCGGCGCGAACAGCCAGCGATAGGGGCGGAAGGCATAGGCCACCAAAATGGCCCACGTGGTATGAAACGAAGGGTAGGTGATCAGCCCTTCCAGATTGTTCATAGAAATCACGCGAAACTCACCCGCCCGCAAGGCGTAGAAGTGGTCGAGGAATCTTTGTTGCGCCTCCGTTGGTTCGAAGCTGAAATATCCTTCTGGAGCTTCGGCTGGCATGATGAAAAAGATCAGCGTGGTGATCAGTCCCCCCAAGATAAAGTGCAACACAAAGTCCTGTAACCGGCGGACATCATTGTCGAATCCTAGCACCACCAGAGCCAGCAGTGTGGACAATAGCACCGAGTAATACGCTTGATCAAAGAAGCGGTAAATCCACGGATGACTGCGCGACCATGCCACCACCGATGGGACGTGAACGCCCATTAGCGAATCCATGTTGGCCAGCCAGTCGTCGGCTAAAGGGGCATTGAGTGGCGTCCCGGCATAGGTCAGGATGCTGAGAAAAAAGTTGAACACCACCATGCACAGAAATCCTGTCAGCAGGTTGGCGAACTGATCCAGTTTGCGGCCGTTGAACAAAATTGCA
>JBDNHJ010000131.1:0-3499 GCA_041688835.1 Fuerstiella sp. | reverse complement strand
GTGCGGCAGAAGGTGCCGCTCCATTTGTGGCACCGGATCTCGACAAACTGCCGTGGAAGATGGTCAATGGTGCCAAGGAATTTCATCTTGTGCCGATGGCGGTTGCTCAGGAATTTCATCCCGGAATCAAGATGAACGTCTACAGCTACAACGGCAGTATGCCGGGGCCAACGATTGAAGTGAATCAGGGAGACCGCGTGCGCATCGTGGTCACGAATGAATTGCCGGAAGATACCTTTGTGCATTGGCATGGGTTCGAGTTACCTGTTCAGTACGATGGAGCGGCAACTCTGACGCAAAACCCGATCAAGCCTGGGAAGACGATGGTGTTCGAATTCGACGTCCACGAAGAGGGCACGTTCTTTTATCACTCACATGTGGCGATGCAGGAAGCCTTCGGGCAGGCCGGGTTCTTTATTGTTCATCCTAGGAAAGTATTTGACCCGCCGGTAGATCGAGACTTCGGCCTGATATTTCAGAACTTCCATATCAAACCGACTCAGACGATCAGCGATAGTTGGGCCATGGACTGGAGCTGGCATACGATCAATGGCAAGAGCGGTCCGTTCACAACTCCGCTGGTCTGTAAACACGGTGAGCGCGTGCGAATCCGCCTGTTGAACTTTGCTCCGATGCAGCATCATCCGATTCACCTGCACGGTCATACGTTCTGGATTACAGGCCACGAAGGCGCACGAATTCCCAAAAGCGCCTGGATACCACGCAATAATGAACTGGTCGGAGTCGCTCAGGCGTCCAATTTCGAATTCATTGCCAACAACCCTGGCGACTGGATCTTTCATTGCCACATGATTCACCACATGATGAATCACATGGTCACACATGTCGGGCCACGAATGCGGGAGTCGGCGTCTGTGGATAATTTTCTGGCCAACCTTGAGCGTCGGCCGCCGGTGTCTGTGCAGCACAGCGAGGGTGTGAATACACCCGGCTATCCGCAGAAGATGCAGGGCATGAACATGTCAAAGGAATTCATGCAGGCGATCTGGAGTCGCAAAGAAGTTCGCGGAATGCGTGCCAGCTACGCGATGAGCGTTAAAGGATTGATGACTGTGCTGCGAGTGCTGCCCGACGATCTATACGAACTGGTGATGAACAGCGACCAGAAAGTTGCCAAAGGAGCCGTGTTTGCGGAAATCGTCAGACGGTTCGGCGATCCGGAGAAGTACGAGAAAGCTCCGATGGGTCAGATGCAGATGGGAATGGATTGACTTCGTGCTTCCGCCGCCTTGGTCGTGGAAGTCGCCCGCCTTCGTAGCGGAAGTCGTCAAGACTTTCGGTCAGCGCTGGCGTTTGGGATCGTGAGGTTGCGGGCCGAATCACACGAAATTCTTGACGAATTCCGCAACCTGAAAACTTAAACTGAACGAACCACTAGTCTGGGTTCGGCACGGCTGCACTGTTAGTCGAAGTGGATTTCGCCACCCATATGATTTGCAGATGGAAGGGGCTGTTGCCACGATCTCACCGTCCATTGGTCGCTCAGCGATCGACTTGGCCCATCAGCAATCGAGCGTTCGGCATGGGAAGCTCCCCCACAGTTACAGAACGTCAATTGGTTGAAGACTAAGAGGGCATCACGCCAAAGCTTGGAGGTACGGCACGTCGATTGCAACGATCATCTCAAACGACATGACGCGCCAAAGCACTCGTTCAAGTCGACCGGCAGATGGCCTCATCCCCACGTAGCGGAAGTCGTCAAGACTTTCGACGAGGTTCGGCGCGTCCGGATGCGGCGCACGAAACTCTTGACGAGTTCCGCTACGGTCGCTCGGCCCAGCACTCACTTAATACGAAAGAAACCAACATGAAAACGAAACGAATCAGCGACACGATGGAAAAAGCTTTGAACGATCAGATGACGCGCGAGGCATACCAGTCTCAGGTTTATCTGTCGTATGCGTCATGGGCTGAAGTGAACGGCTTCGTCGGCATTTCCGCGTTTCTCTACAAGCACATGGACGAGGAACGGCAGCACATGTTCAAGTTCATTAAGTTCATTAACGATCGCGGCGGAATAACCAAAATCGAAGCGATCAAAGCTCCTCCGGCTGACCCGAAGAACATTGGCGATTGCCTGCAGAAAACTCTGCAACACGAAATCGATAACTCTGCGTCGATCGACGAGATCGTGAACCTGGCTCACGAAGAAAAAGACTGGGCCACATTCAATTTCGCTCAGTGGTTCGTGAAGGAACAAATTGAAGAAGAAACGCTCGTCAATGACCTGATCGATAAATACAACCTGGCGTCTCAGCAGGGCACCAACGGCGGGCTGTATGAACTCGATCGCGACATGGCCGACGCTCCTCAGGAAGTCAGTATTCCCCGAGAAGAACAGTTTTAGAGCGGACCTTCCTGCTTCTGTAGCGGAAGTCGTCAAGACTTTCGACGAGCACTGAAAAGATTCGTTTGACCCAACTCGTAGAGAAGGCACCGCTGGGTGAAATGCCTTCTCTTCGAGTCGGGTCAAACGACGAATACACGGAATCGCACGAAACTCTTGACGAGTTCCGCTACGGGCTGTGTCTGAAATTGAGCGACAGACATGACACTCCATCACCAAATTCGAAACCGAACTGCCAGCACCATTCGTTTCCTGCGCGGACGAGAACCGATCGTGATGATCGGACTGTTGCTGGTCGTTGTGGGAACGTGGGGATTTATCGAGCTGGCCGACGAAGTTATCGAAGGCTCAACCGGGAACTTCGATCGGCGGGCCGCCCAGATGATGCGCGACTCAAGCGACCCGTCAAAACCGATCGGTCCGGCATGGATGGCTCAAGTCGGTCGTGACCTGACGGCTCTGGGAGGCGTCGCCGTGTTGACGCTGTTCATCGCCGCAGCGGTCGGGTTTCTGGCCGTTTGTCGGGCATACCGGACGATGATCGTCCTGCTGGTTTCCACGTCGACAGGAATCGCTGCCAGCCTGGTGATGAAACACTTCTTCGCGCGGCCGCGCCCGGATGTGGTTCCGCATCTGGATCACGTTTATACAAGCAGCTTTCCCAGCGGCCATTCGATGATGTCGGCGCTGGTGTATTTGACGCTCGGGGTACTCATCGCGCCGGTGCTGAAAGGCTTTTGGGTGCGGTTTTACGTGCTGGCAATCGCCGTCGGGTTAACGGTGCTGGTCGGCGTGAGTCGTGTTTATATGGGCGTTCACTATCCCACTGACGTGCTGGCTGGCTGGACTGCGGGACTGGTGTGGGCGCTGATCTGTTGGCTGATCGCCAAGGCGTCAACGCCTTCTTCGGAAGAAGCCAGCGTGCGGGTGTTGGAGCCGTCTCACACGCCGATAGGGGTAGGGAAGTCCGGTTGAGCCGGACTCCCCTCCCCTCCCAACCATTGGTATCTACACAAGTCAGAGCGGTATTTTGAACGGCATCGCGGTCTGAGCGATTCTTTGAAGTTGGCCGATGTCGATGTCATTCTGAGTGAGCAGATCATGGATGGAAAGCAGAACCATGAAGCCAGC
>JBDNHJ010000015.1:0-25387 GCA_041688835.1 Fuerstiella sp. | reverse complement strand
CTTGAGTCGTTGATTGCGGCTCTTCGTCGCGCGGTAGCACCGGCAGAATCAACGTTTCTTGGCCCAATCCCCAAGCGTGGCCGGTGTTCAGCGTGGTGGACATGTAGGCCAACGTGCCGATGCGGTTGAAGCACTGTTCGGCATATTGCAAATCCGGATTGCTGCCGTACAGATTGCCGCCCAGATTCAACGAGAAGTCCATTTCGCCTCGGTGAGCGGCTTCCATGCAGGCCATGGTGTCGTAGCCGGGGTTCTTCGGCAATTCAACATTCAGCCGCTGTTCTAGCTTCTGCAGCATGGCGGTCTTCAGGTTCGGCGTGACTCCCACAGAACCCAGCCCCTGCACGTTGCTGTGTCCGCGAATCGGCATCACGCCGGCATGGGGGCGGCCGACCATGCCACGCAGCAACGCTAGGTTTGCAATCATCTGCACGTTGTGGGTGCCATGCAAATGATGAGTAATTCCCATGCACCAACCGATGACGACGTTCTTGGCGGCCAGATACTGATCGGCGATGGTCGAAATTTGTGCTCGTGACACACCGCTGCCGTTCACGATATCGTCCCACGAAGTGGCTTCTGCCAGCGATCGAAATTCGGCAAAGCCTTCTGTGTGCTGTTCGATAAACGATTGATCTTGCCCATTGCGTTCCAGAATGTCTTTGGCGACGCCCAGTAACCAAGCCATGTCGCCGCCAATATGGGGCTGCACATAGTCGCTGGCGATTTCTGAACCGAACAGCAGACTGCGGACGTCACTGGGAATGCGAAAGTTGACCAGTCCCAGTTCTTTTACCGGATTCACGACGATCACTTTGCCACCACGGCGGCGAACTTCCATCAACGAGCGCATCAGTCGCGGATGATTCGAAGCCGGATTCGCGCCAATCAGAATGTACAGGTCGGTGTGCTGCAGATCATCCAGACGGACTGTGCCCGCGCCCGTTCCGATGCTGGAACCCAGCCCCACACCACTGGCCTGATGGCAATAGTAGCTGCAGTTGTTGACATAGTTGGTGCCGAACAATCGCGACATCAACTGCAATAGAAAGCCGGCTTCGTTGGACGACCGTCCGCTGGCGTAGAAGAAACTGCGTTCCGGTCCCGCAGCGGACATCGCAGCACACAGTCTTTGTAACGCTTCGTCCCAAGACACCAGGCGATAATTTTTCGAACCGCGATCCAGCACGACGGGATCAACGATGCGACCGCAGTGTTCCAGCTGTCGAGACGACATGGCTTTGAGTCGGTGGATATCGTTCTGCTGCCAAAATTTGGCGGGGATGGCTCCTTGTAAATCGGACGCCATGGCCTGAAAAGATTTCTTGCAGACTTCCGGAAAGTAGCCGCCTTCGTTGACCATTCCGCCCAACTGCCCGCCCATGCCGACGGCGCAGGTCTTGCAGGTGTTTTTGGAACGCATGGCTTTCCACATCTTCCACCAGCCAACTCGACTGGCCAGCTTGACACTATAACTAATGGCTTTCCAGCCGCCTCCGCTGTGTGGTCGTTTCATGATGAAGTGAATGCTCCTGCAGTTTCTGGTGAGCGTGTTGTGTTTCGCCGGAGCTAAAAATTAGCCGTTTGGGCGTTAGCCCCGGTTTCGAGGGACAAGATCCGGGCCTAACGTCCGAACGGCTGGACCGAACATCAGTTGCTGGCAAAACCTGAGTTTATCCGGTTCGCGCGATTTCGTCGATGATGCGGATGCCAACGAATCGTTCAGATGCAGCGTTTGAGCACGTTCAGGATCGCTGACAGCGTGTTTCCAGAAAGCGACAGCGCCCCACAATGTTCGTCGCGGGGCTGTGTGACGCTTGTTTTCTGGCAGTTGTGCCCGCATCGCCACGACTGCAACCTATGTTTCTCTCACACACCATCATCTTTTTCCTGCAGCACTTCGTTGCAGAAGCGTGATGTGCGGGCTGGATTTTCGAACGATGCGAAGAATCACAAATCGACTGCAGACAGGTCGGAAAAGACGCGGATTGGCTGCGGTCGAAGTCGCCGTTTGTCTGCCCATTCTGCTGCTGCTGACGTTCGGCGTGATCGAATCGTGCAACCTGATCTACTTCAAACAGTCATTAACGGTGTCGGCGTACGAAGGAGTTCGCGCCGCCATCAGCTCAAACGCTTCAGCGGCCACCGTCACTGATCGAGTTCAACAGGTACTGACGGATCGTCAAGTCCAAGGCGCAACGATTCAGACCATTCCGAGCGACTTGACCACGGCCGTTTATGGAGACTATGTCGCGGTTCGAGTGTCCGCCGATTATTCGCAGAACGCACTTCTGCCCGGCTGGTTTTTCGGCAATCGACAAATCGAAGCCGACGTCAGGATGATGAAGGAATTCTAGCTCCGAACTGCTGCCAACAGGCCGCACGTTTTGCGGTCACCAATCGACATCACCCTCAGTCCCGCTATCACGTGCAACGGACATTTCACCGATGAGACGTTTCCAACATTCAGACACTCCGCAATGCCGCCACAGGAATCGCCGTGGAGCGATCTTGGTGCTCTTCATCGTGCTGTTGCCGGTGCTGCTGATTCTGGGAGCCTTTGCGGTTAACTTGGCATGGATGAGTCTGATTCGCACGGAAATTCAGGTGGCCACCGATGGCGCGACGCGGGCTGCGGGGCGTGAGTTTAGTGTGAGCCAAGATATCGGGGCGGCGCGGCTTCGAGCTCAGCAAGCTGTTCAGGAGAATACGGTTGGCAATCGAATTCTGACGCTGGACGATGCTGATATCACGTTCGGAGAATCGATTCCGGATGCGAACGGTTTGTTTGCATTCACAGAAAAAGACGTCAGCGGAAGTGTGGTTCTGGGCCTCGGGCCCGGCAAGACATTCGTAAACGCCGTGCAGGTGGATCTCACCGGCAGCTACACGATGGCTTCTATGCCGTTCACAATGCCCGGCCTGTCGCTGAGCAGCGATTACGCGCCGGCAGCGGTGGCGATTTCGACACAAACCGATCGCGATGTTGTGCTGGTGCTGGACCGATCGGGATCAATGAACTGGCCCTCCAACGACCCGGCCAGTTGGGGGCCCGCTGGCCCAAGACAAGCTTTTCTGGGTTCGCGATGGCGAGAACTGGTAGGGGCTGTCGACGTCTTTCTGCAGGTGCTCGAACTGTCACCACTGGCAGAACAAGTCGGGCTGGCGACCTTCAGCACAGATACTTCTGCCGATGAAGAAATGACAACCGACTACAGCCGCATCAGCAACGCCATGGCCTTGTACACGAATAATTTTTCAGGCAACACCACTGCCATTGGCGATGGTATCTATGAAGGCATTGACTTGCTGATCGATCCCGCGCGAGCTCGCCCGTTTGCCACCAAGACACTGATCGTCATGACGGACGGGATTCAAAACACGGGACAAGACAATCTGATTGCGGCCAGGCTTGCAGCCGACACCTACGGAATCACGGTCCACACAATTACCTTTAGTTCTGGTGCGTTGCAGCAGCCGATGATCGATGCGGCTGCAGCGGGCGGTGGAACTCACAATCACGCCGCCAGCGCGGCGCAACTGCGAGCCATCTTTATCGACTTGGCGCGAAACCTGCCGACGCAACTGACGAAATAAGCACTGGTTCAGAGGCAGTGGGCAGTTAACAGTTTGCCGCACGGGATACTTTCAACGATGCAAAAACGATCCAGAACAAAACAGCAACACGGTCGTTGCGGCACGACAATCGTGGAGTTTGCCGTGGTGGCTCCGATCTTCTTTTTGATACTGCTGGCCAGTTTCGAATTCATTCGGATCAATACGATTCGCAACGCGGCCAACAACGTCGCCTACACGATGGCGCGACAGGCGATGGTTTCCGGTGCCAACGCAACGACAGTCGAAGCCAACAATCAGGGTATTCTGCAGTCACTGGGAGTACACAATCACACCGTCACGTTTACACCAGCCGTGCTGACGGCGAACACCGATCGAGTGACCGTGGAAATCCGCATTCCGCTGGGCAGTAACGGCTGGATCGCTCCGCGATTTACGGGCAATCGCGACCTCGTGGCCGGCTCGACACTGTACACCGAACGCTATCGAGGCCAATAGCCGTTTTGTATACTGCGACGGAACTTGCGGGGTGTATTTTGGAGCGGCGGTCTTCGCCCCTTCTTCCTTCTGTCACGAATCAGGCAACACATGACTATATTTCGATCCAATCGTCGTCAATTTCTGGCACAGTCTGGCCTCACAGCGGCCGCTCTTTGTGTGGGATCATCTGCGTTCGCTCAGCAGACAAAGCAGCCGCTGTTTCGTGTTTCTCTGGCTCAATGGACGATCAATGCTGAGCTGCGTTCGGGGAAGATCGACAATCTTGATTTCGCCAAAGTGGCTCACGATCACGGCATTTTTGGTGTCGAATACGTGAATCAGTTCTTTATGAACAAAGCGAAAGACGAAGCCTATCTTGCGCAAATGAAGCAGCGGGCCGAAGATTTTGGCGTCACCAGTTTGATGATTATGTGCGATCAGGAAGGCGATATTGGCCATCCCGACCAGAAAAAACGACAGCAGACCATTGATAACCATCGCAAGTGGATCGATGCGGCCAAGCTTTTGGGCTGTCATTCGATTCGTGTTAACGCGGCCAGTGCTGGGGCGTGGGCTGAGCAGGTGAAACTGGCGGCTGACGGATTGTCCAAGCTGACGGAAATTGGTGCGGAACACGACATGAATGTCATCGTCGAAAACCATGGCGGACTGTCCAGCAATGCCGACTGGCTGGCCGAAGTGATTACGCTGGTGAATCACGATCGATGCGGAACACTGCCCGACTTCGGTAACTTCCGAATTGGTGACGGCGAGTCTTACGATTCGTACCGTGGCATCAAAAAACTGATGCCTTGGGCCAAGGGAGTTTCCGTTAAGGACGTGGTTTGGGACGACAACAACAAGCAGTCGCCGCTGGATTACGATCGCATGCTGAAGATTGTGTTGGACGCGGGATTTCATGGCTGGTGCGGAATCGAATCCGGTGGCTTTGCAGGTTTGAATGCGTCTCGTGAAGCCCTTGAAAAAGCTCGCGAACGTCTGGCTTAACAGCGGGCCAGAAATATCGGTCAGCAATGGAACGCGCAGGGCAGGCGAATTGAAGGATGTGGCTGCGTCGAACGAACGGGCGCTACTTGAACTTTACATCCGTCATGGCGGCCCATGCTTGCCATGCGTTGGCCAGCTGTTCTGTTCGTTCCGGGTTCGACTGCGATAGGTCGTGCATTTCGGTGCGATCTGCGACGAGGTCGTAGAGCTCCCAGCGTTTCACTTTGGCGTCCCAAGCAAGTTTCCACTTGCCGTCACGAACGGCGCGGCTGCCCGCGTAAAACCAGAACAACGGCTGGCTACGGGCTGTTGTTTTGTCGGGGGCCTGCAGTGTCGGCAGCAAGCTGATGCCTTCGACCGGTCGGATCGTGTGCCCTTGATAGGTTGTCGGATACTCGGTGCCCGCCATGTCCAGAAACGTCGGTAGCACGTCCACGATGTGCCCGACTTGATCGGTGAAAGATGTTGGCGGAACAACGCCCGGCCACCAAGCGATCAGTGGAGACGCGACGCCTCCTTCGTGCATCCGCGACTTGTAACGGCGAAAGGGTGAGTTCTGAGCATACGCCCAGCTGGGGCCGACATGCGAATAGAACTCTTGCGGCCCCGGCACATGTTCGATGTTGTTCTCGCCCCCCGGCGATTCCGCACAACTGCCGTTGTCAGATAAAAACAGCACCAGCGTGTTGTTGTCGACTGCTGCTGTCGTGATCGCTTCGAGAATGCGACCGATTCCCTGATCGACGCTATCGATCATGGCCGCGTAGACTTCCATTCGCGTGTTCTGCCACGGCTTATTTGGTGCGGTCTGCCACGGCTGAGCTTCCGGGTCACGCGGCGGCAGTTCCCATTTGGGATCGATCAGCCCCAGTTCAATGGTTCTAGCATGACGACGTTTCTGAAGTTCGTCCCAACCCATTGAGAACTTGCCTTTGTACTTGGCGATGTCTTCTGGCTTGGCGTGCAAGGGATAGTGCGGCGCGGTAAATGGCACGTACACAAAGAACGGATCATCACCGGCGGCAAACGTTATGATCATTTCAGACGCTTGATCTGCGAACGCATCTGTGGTGTAAAAGTCATCCGGAAATTCTGTGATCCGTCGATCGTCTGCTCCAAAAAAGCGAACCTTGCTGCCCTTGAATTTGGGGTCGGCCTGATTCGGATCAAAGAAGTTGCAGCAACCGTCCCACAGGCCATAGGACTTATCGAACCCACGATCGAACGGGCGATGCGGCGCTCGATTTCCGTTGTGCCACTTGCCACTGATTCCGGTTTTGTAACCGGCCAACTGCAGACCTTCGCCCAGCGTGATCATTTGGTTGTCTAGCAGTTCGATCCCACGACCTCCCTGTCGAGGGTAGAGTCCGGTCAGCAGTGAGGCGCGGGTGGTGGTACACTTGGCGTTGTTGTAGAACTGCCGAAATCGGAGACCTTCTGCAGCCAGCCGGTCGAGGTTTGGAGTCTGAATAATCTCCGCTCCAAACGGACCGATGTCCGACCAGCCCATATCATCGACCATGATCAGGACAATGTTGGGCTTGTCTGCGGCGGTGGCTGCTGCGGCCAAGGTCGCGACAAAGACAGTTGTGAGGCATATGTTTTTCATCGCGTCAACATAGACAAAGTGAAAGCGGGTGTCAAAACGACGGCTGTGCCAGCTCGGTTGACCTTCCGCCAGCAATTCGCCAGCAATTCCCCCATTCGCTTCAGGCTTCCGATTGATCAGACGCTGAATTGCTGCGACGATGCGGTGTCACAAACTTCGCAAGCATAACTTCTGAGGCGACGTGTGACGACATTCGTGGCGCTTAGTCATCTACAGCAACATAAAGATCCTGAATATGGGTAGAAGTTTCGAAAACCGCAAGCACTCCATCATGAAGACGGCCGGACAGAAGTCCAAGCTGTATGCCAAATATGGCAAACAGCTGTATGTGGTCGCTCGCAATGGAGTGCCGGATCCGGAAGGAAACCCGGCCTTGCGGAACCTGATCGAAAAAGCCAAGAAGGAGCAAGTCCCTAGCCACGTCATCGAAAAGGCAATCGAGAAAGCCAGTGGCACCGGCGGAGAAGATTACTCAGCAGCCCGCTACGAAGGCTATGGCCCCGGTTCGTGTTCTGTGATCGTCGACTGCCTGACGGACAACAACAACCGCACGATTACCGAGGTTCGCAACTGCTTTACCAAAACGGGCTGCAAACTGGGAGCAACCGGTTCTGTGGCTCATCTGTTCGATCATCTGGCCGTCCTGTCGTTCAAGGGCGACAACGAAGATGAAGTGCTGGAAGCCTTGCTGAACGCGGATATCAATGTTGACGAAATTGAATCGGCAGACGGCACGCTGACAATTTTTGCACCGGCCGATGAATTTTATAAGGCCAAAACGGCCCTGCTAGATGCGTATCCTGAAACGGAATTCGAGGTGCAGGAAATCACATTTCTGCCACAGGCGAATGTCCCCATCAGCACCGACGATGCTGCAATGTTCGAAAAATTCATGAACATGCTAAACGACTGCGACGACGTGCAGGATGTTTATCACAACGGAAGTCTGCCGGAATAAGCGCCCGCCACTCATGCCATTCGGGTGGCTTCGATTGCCGTTAGGCTAGCTGTGTCGCCTTGGCGATCTTTAGCGGAATGGCGCAAGCCGTCCGGTGCCGTGACACCGGGCGGCTCGCGCCGCTCCGCTACTGTAAAAAGACAACTTCAAAACAAGAAGAGCCCGTCGTCACATCGGACGACGGGCTCAATCGTGAATACGCAGTTCCGCAGGTTGCGTCCCCATCACGGCACCGAAACAGCAACAACCCCCTTCCGCTTGTTACTGTTAACCACAATCACCGAAGCAACTGTGAGAAGCCCGTGCCTGCAGATCTGCGTGTTCAGATTTTTGATTTTTGATTTGAAGTTACAGAACCTTCGCTTGGAATGTGATGGTTCCCGATTGGCCACCCTTTAACGGCTGGTCCAGTTCGAATTGCAGCAGCTGGCCGCCATCTTTGTTTGGCATGACCGATAGATCGCCAGCTCCACCATCAGGAACTTTCACTTCGCCTGTTCCATCGATGTAGATCAGTCGCGGAGTCAGGTTGTCGATGATGCGAACTTCACTGACGTTGTAGTCACCCGTATTTCGGAAGTGAATCCGAAAGGTAATGATGTCGCCTGATTTGGCGATCAGCGGTGATGCTTCTTTAGTAATATGAATCTCACCTGGCTCACCACCGTCTTCTGAACCCGTCATCGAAGCCAGTCGGAACATAGCGTAGGTTTCAGTGGCCTGCGTCGTCGCGGCTCGTTGTCCAACGAACGTCGTGGTGTTCGACTTAGCAGGCTCCAGAATTTGCAGATTCAATTCATGCACGTCTGAGATTTCCAGCAGTCCCAGTCCGCGTGTCGTTTTGGCTTCTAAACCCTGTTCGACCAGACTGCTCATGACAATCGCATCCGACTTCTGTCCCATGTGGGCCGGTTGCGCTGTCTCAATACCACCCGCACTGCTGCGAACCGCCACACCAGACGCGGGTGTGCGGTCTACGATCTTATTCATGCCGCGTTCTTCTTGCAGAGCTCCCAGCCCAGACACATCGCGAGCACCAGCGGCCTTGTCAATTTTGACATCGATGCCCGGTCCAGTCACCGTTTCGACGGCTCCAAATCGTGGCGCGTAAACTGCCACGCGATTACTGGCCCTGACGTGACTTTTTCCGTTTGGATCTTTGAATTCCGCGATCGTGTCTTCGGTGTCGAGCCCCTCGATTACACCACCAAAATAATGCACGGGAGTATCACGGTCACCACCGTCAAAAATGTATTCGTCGGGATAAGCTCCAGGACGTTGAGTGGCTCCAACAGTCACGGACGCCGCCGGAGGACACCATTCTTGACTGCCCGGCAACCGTGGCTCTGCCGCTCGAAACGTCGACGCGGCAGCGGCCGCTTTTCTGCCAGAAATCCGTACAATCGCGGGGCCTGCGTCATTCGAAGCCGACCGTGTTTGTCGTTGTGCTGCTTGCGATGCTGTTTGTGGTGGGTTGGCTTCCATCATCGCAAACGGATTTTGGTCGGAAGCCTCAGCCTCCGGAATGAAGACCATCGCGAGCTCTTGTGGTGGACCATCCATCCGTGGTGGCGTAGTCGACGAGGCAATGGCATTCTCTGGTTGCTGTTCGATGAAGTCAAATGGATTTTCGTCAGTGACTGCAGTGTCTGCCGACGGAACGTCAGCAGTGGCGATTTCGCCAAACATCGCATCGAGGTCGATGATCTGATCGTTTGCTTCGTCAGCCGCTGCGAGGGCGATCAATGGTTCTGCTGTGGCTGTCGGTGCAGCGTTCGCGGCAGTTTCTCGGCTGAATTCCGGACGACTCAGCTGACTGGCGTCGGCCGCCTGTGGCATTTCCGCATATTCAGCGCGGTAGTCCGTGCCCATCATTGAGGCACAACCGGTGGCCGCCAGTAGACTCAAAGATGCCACAGAACGACGGAAGTATTTGAAAGGAGAAGATTGCATCGGGGAGGGGGTTCCAGACAGGTGTTTCGACGTTGGGAAAACGTTGAGGACTGTTTGATGGGAAAGTCGCACGGACGACTGCAGTGAATGCTATGCAGATCTAATTGCGGATCTGATGAGATACGTTTCTGGCAGGCTGTTGTTTCTGTGTTTGAACGCTGGCTGGTGGCATCGATTCGTCGATGACGATCGGGCGCACATCGACATGGCCGCCTGTTCCGTAGAATGAAGGTGGCGAGTTCGGTGATGGACGTCGTCCGCCGACACGAATGATGGCCATCGGGCGGCCGAGTCGATCGGCTTCTTGTAGGGCGTTGTCTTTGGGTTCCACGGTCTGCGGAATTTCACGACGCAGCGGATTCAACTGCTGAGCGATTTGCGGTTGCTCAAGATAGATCACACGTGTGACCAGTTGACCGCTTTCCGCGATTTTGATGTCGCTGTCCGTCAGAATGATTGGAATCGGAAATTCGTCTTCTCGACCAGCCGGCGGATGCAGGTGATCAATCAGTTCGACCGAGGGATAGATTTCGACGCCGGGATAGTTTGGCATGTCACTGACGCGTAGTCGATAAACATGTCCCACATTCACAGCGGCCAGCATGGGAGAATACCCACCGCCGACCGGATGGTTGTAGCCTGAATACACTTGGACCTGCCCGCCGCCGGGCACTTCAATCCGCAGAGGTTGCAGCCAGTTCATGTCGTAGTTGCGAATGGCATTCATCCATGCCGCCGTTTGTCCGGGCGGACTGTGTTGACTGAGTGGTTGGTGGTACGCATCGCTGCGCGGCTGCAGTTGAGCAAACGCTGCGGCAGGGCACAGGATTCCGCCAATGATCAGCACGGCAGACAGTAGACGTCCTGTGCGGTCGGTTTCTGAGCGTGTGGAATTTGTTGAGTTGTGGTGTGTCATAACAACGGGTCTGTTTGTTTCTGCCTCAACGAAAAAAGGGCGTTCAGAGGTCTTAGACCTCTGAATCGCCCCCCGGAGATTCATCTGTCGCGGTTCAGCACACGTTGTACTGATTGCAAGGTTTGTCGTGTCGCCGTCGCTGTCCCGTGTGGTGTTCAGCTACGACAGATTCGCTTAGAAGTTCGGTCCATGATTGAAGCCGCCACCGCCAGACATCGGAGCTGACACCTGACCTGGTCCGAAGACCGGATGATCTTCTGTGTACTGAATGTGTCGCACAGGTTCTGGTAGGCTGTAGCCCGGATTGTGTTTCACGTCGATCAGCAGATCTTGTGTTGGTTTCGGAACATGGTTCCGTGACAGGTTTCGGATGGTGTGTGATTTCAGTCCTGCTGGTCCGCCTAGTGGCAGGTGTGGAGGACCGGGCAAGCCGATTGGTGTTCCGGTGATGGGCATACCCCATGGTGGCATGTTCCCCATTCCGGCGATCGGCATAGATGGCTGTCCAGGCATACCGCCACCCGCAGCGATCATCGCCATGGGAACTCCACCGACAGCTCCGTCCAGATATCGAATTGGCATCGGTGGGGCCACTTGCCCCTGAGAACCATCCATCATGGAATAAGACACCTGAGAAATTCCGCCGTCTGGATTCATTACAGTCGCTGGCGGTTGCAGGTCTTTGTTACCGAATCGCAGAATCAACATCACTGTTCCCATTTGTTCAGCCTGCTGAACGGGATCGATGCCTGGATCGAGTCGTGTGGAAACCAGAGTTTCGACACCAGCGATGGCTCGTGCCTGGAATTCGGGATCGGGCAGATAGATGACCTTGGTCACCATGTTGCTGCTGTTGACGTGTTCGAGGTCTTCTTCCGTAATTTCAACCGGCACTGCGTTGTGTTGCAGATAGGCCAGAGTCGTCGGATGAGCGGCCCGAACTTCCAGCGTCGGATACAGTGCTCGCACCGGCTGATCTGGCAGTGACACACCTTCCAAGATGACTTGGTAGACGGCCGACTGTTGGAAGTCGTAGTATTGACCGGAAACAAGCTGGTTGTTGGCAAAGCCAGCACCGACCTGCCAGCCGACAGACATTTGTTCAGGCCCAATGAATTTGACCTGAGTCGACGGGGCTGGTCCCATCATACCGGGAGGTGGTCCTCCCATGCCCATGCCCATGTCCATCCCGCCAGGCTGAGCCAACATGCCCAGAACTCCGGGGCCGGGGCCATCGACCATCGGGCCGGGCCGCGAAACCATGCTGGCAGGTGGTGCCACATGTTCGCGGTTGGCGAGGATGCTGCTTCCGCTGTCAATGGCCGCACAGCCTGTGCAGACAAAAACAAGGGCTCCCAGACCCAGAAAATAGTATCTCATCGCAATCCCTTCCGTGAGCCGTGTTCAAATTGAACCAACAGCGTGGTGTCGATTCACCGTATAGTGTTATGGAGCTTGAATTTCACTGACCAAATCAGTCCGGAATTCGGGCCTGTTTGCGGTCGACCAACACTGGCTGACCACCTTACAATCCCCTGATTCCTTCACGTCCCCATCCGCAGGTGTTCTGCAGTGAGCACGAAAGACTGGTGATTCACTTCTTCTTTCGGGACGGCAGAACACAAATCTTTGGCAAATCCCTCACATTCGTAAAATGAAACATAACCCGCAAAGTTTGACATCCCGACGAATCGCAACTGCACTGGCAGTTTTTGCCGTCGTCTGTGCTCTGGAACCGATAAGCCCGGTTTCCGTGATGGCTCAGGAAGCCAGTCCGCCGCCAGCTGACGCCGCAGCTGCTGGGACTGTCGCGACCGAACCCGACCAGCGACAGCCAGCCAAGCCCCAGCTGACAAAGTCCGACCTGACGGCGGCTGAGGTGTTCGATCGCATCGGCCAAAAACTGGACGACGCCGAAACCTTGTCCTGTGATATTACGCAGTCCGTCATGCTGACCGGACAGCTGTTTCAGGCCGTCGGCCGATATGCTCAAGCGTCCGGCAATCGTATGCGGTTGGAGTACCGGATTTACCCCAGCCGAGCCGCAAACGCTGCGGACAAAGAACTGTTCGACGTTGACTACACGCCTGACGATCTATCAGAACAAAAGCCGACCGGCCTGCTGGAACGTGTCAGCGACGGCAGCGTGTTATGGACCAAGTGGAAAAATGGGCCGCGCGAACAGGTGACTCGTCGAAATATCAGCGAGATTGTGGAAGCCTTGTCTGATGTTCCCAACGAAACCAGCGTCAAAAGCCTACAAAGCCTCGGCGTAGGAGGCCTGCAGACTCTAATGTCGCAACTGCAAATCGGGATGGATTTCGGCGAAGTGCGGGAAATGAAAACGGAGACCTCCAGCCGCCTTGTTTTGGTCGGTCGCTGGAATCAAAAAACGCGCACGGACATTTTCAAACTACCAGAAGATTCCTCCGCCGTTCTGCCGGAATACATCCCGGATTTCGTGAGACTGTATGTCGATGCGGACAAGTTTCTGCCGCTGCGAATTCAGTATCTGAAGAAGCATGCCGAACAGGATCGAGTGCGCCCGGTGGTGACTCTGGACTTCCGCAACTTTGCCCTGAACTTCAAACTGGACGACGAAGTCGCGGCCCACATGTTCGAATTTGTGCGAGAAAAAGACACCGAAGTGAAGGAAGTTGACCTGACTTCGGCTGTCATCGATTCCATCAAAAAGATGGCGACAGAGACCAAGCCAGAACAGACGCCCGAAGACTCGCCGGCTGAATAGTTGGATCATGCCGCCCTTCTGAAGGGGCTAATGCCAAACGGTTTCGGCCGTCTCGGATGGTTCTACTGGCATTGGCACTGGAGAATCCTGCATGAAATGTTGCTTTGAAGATTGCCCGGACTATTCCCGGGACGCTTGAGAAATGAAGTATTGCATCGCGCGTGACAGTGAACAGCTGCTGCTGCATGTGGGGAATTCGATCTGCGTAACTCAATATTCAGAATAGACTTACGCCGAGGCACGCCCTGGACCTAGCGCTGTCCCGTTAGAAAATGCTGGAGCGACGGCGGTCTGTGCGGTATCCTGTTGAAATACCTGCCCCAAGACAGCCTGCCTCAAGATTTCCTACCCCGCCAGTCTTCCTGTCCCAACGTCGGGGAGTTCGTGATTTGATCAGCCGTTGACCCGAGCCTTGGGACGGATTTTCGTTCAACGGGCCGCCAATCGCGAATCCGACTGACGTTCAGCCCATGCCATTCAACTCCATCCAGCGGTGCATTCAGAGTATTCCGGTGACGAATCGTTTTCTTGGAAAACCGTTTTCCATAGAACTTCGACCGCTGTCTCCGCCCGCCATTCCTTCCCAGACGTCTTCCTGCCGTATCGAAAACTGACATGATATTCACCTATTTTCGACAGGTGCGTCCGCCTGTTATGACGACAATGCGGCACTGCTGCGGAGTCGCTGTCACCGTCTTTCTGTTGTCCGCCGTTATCGGCCAGCAGGAATGTCAAGCTCAGCCCGCGCAGGCGGAAGCTCAAGCTGAGCCTCAAACTGAGCCTCAAACTGAGCCTCGACTGAAGTTTAACTTTCGGTTTCAGAAGTGGGCGGAAGTTCTGGACTGGATGGCGGACGAAGCCGGTCTGTCTTTAGTGATGGATGAAGCACCGGCTGGCACGTTTAATTATTCGGATTCTAAAGAATATACGCCGACAGAAGCGATCGATTTACTGAACGGCTGGCTGATGATCAAAGGTTACACGCTGGTGCGTCGGGAACGCATGCTGATGAGTCTGAACCTGAAAGATGGCCTGCCGGACAACGCCATTCCGCGAGTCACCGTGGATGATCTAGCCACGCGCGGTCGGTTTGAATTTGTCAGCGTGTTGATTCCAATGCAGGGTCGTCTGGCAGAAACTGTGTTGTCAGAAATCACGCCGCTGCTGGGAACCTACGGCAAAGCCGAAGTGCTGACGGCCACGCAACAGATGCTGGTCGTGGATTCTGCCGCCAGCGTTCGCGTCATTCAAGACGTCGTGCAACAGGTCCCGCTGCCGACAAAGCCTGCGGTGCCAACTCCAGCAGTTCCGGCACCAAAACCAGAACTGGTTGTGTATCCCATTCAGCATGCCAATCCCGAACAGGCGGGTGAAGTTCTGAAAACCATTATTGCGGGAACGCTGGTTGTCGATGCCGCCGCCGGGCAAATTTCGGTCAACGCGATTCCGGCGGAACAGGCCAAGGCGAAAATCATCATTCAGCAATTGGAATCCAATCAAGGACCGGACTCGCAGCCACTGTTGAAAATGTATGCCGCACGATCGGCGAATTCTGTCGAACTGCTGGCGACTCTCAAGCTAATCGCCCCGGATGCTCAGTTCCGTTACGACGAAGCCAGCCGCAAACTGGTGGCGTGGGCCAATCAGGCGCAGCAACTGCAGATCGCGACGTCGCTGGAAGAAATGGTCGGCCAACAATCAAACGAGGCACGCACGCAGCTGGAAGTTTACCCGCTGCAAGACATCGCTCCCACGACGGCTCAAGCTCTGATCACAACGTTGCTACCGGATGCTCGCATCACCTTGGACGCGCGCACCAGCAGCCTGATTGCCATCGGCACGCTTGCCGATCACCAAGCGATTCGCGAATTGCTGCTGCAGCTCGAACAGCAGACGGCCGATGTTCCGCTGGGACAGCTGAAGTCTTATCCGCTGAATCCGAAAGTCAGTGCCGAAACCACGATCGCCTTGCTGGCCGGGCTGACGCCTTCTGCCACGGTCACGTCAGACGCCGCCAGCCGACGGTTACTCATCACCGCCACGCCGCAGGATCATGAAGCGATTGCCGCCGCCATCGCTCAGGTGTCTCAGGATGCCGGCGGCGAACTTCCTGAACTGCAGTTTTATCCGCTACAAAACGCTTCCGGTACCAACGCGGCCGCCGTATTGACGGCCATCTTGCCAACAGCAACGGTGACGTTCGAAACCGAAGCCCAGCGAATTTCAGTCGTCGGTAGCAAAGCGGATCACGCCGTCGTTGTTTCCACATTGGCCAAGCTAGAAGCCGTCGCGCCAGCGGACGAAAAACGATCTCTGAAGATCTACGACGTCACGACCAATCAGCGGGCGAGATTCACCACCGTGCTGGTCAGCCTGACCACCGAACTGCCGGGCCTGCAGGTTTTAACAGACGCTCAACCGGGAGAAATGACGGTCTGGGCCAAGCCTTCGCAGCATGAAATCGTGGCCGAAGTGCTGACGCAACTGCGTCGAGATGTGCCTGCTGCAGAACAAGCTCGACTAGTGGTGTACCCGATCACCAAAGTGGATGTCGCCAGCGTGTCGACGGTGCTGGTGGAACTTTTTCCAGACGTCAAAATCACGGCAGACGCTGTCGCGTCGCGGTTGTTGATTCACGCCAAGCCCGCTGTTCACGAAACCATTCGTTTGGCCATCGAGCAGCTGGACAGCGACATCGGCGGCGAAACCGAAATCAAGCTGATGGTATATCCCATCAACGGCGTGGATGCCATCAGTGCGTTGCAACTGCTGAATACAGAAGTCCCGCGAATCACCGTGATTCATGACACGACGGCTCAGACGTTTATCGTGCGAGCCCGCTTGCCACAGCAGCAGCAGGTGGCCGAACTGCTGGATTCTCTGCAGTCCGTTTCCACGCCGCTGCAAAAACGCACGGCCGTGGTTTATCCGACATCACACAGCCAAAGCACGACCGAACAAACGTTCTTCCAAAACGCGTTTCCTAATGCGACGTTTGTACTCGATCCAATCCGTCAGACCATGACTGCGTTGGCGACGACCGCAGACCAAAACGCGATTCGCGAAACCGTGGAAGCCATGTCGGACAACGGCGCGAAGACGGCGGAACTGAAGGAGTATTCCGTGTTGCCCACAGACATCATCGGCGTGTCGGGCATGTTAAAGCAAGCCGCGCCGAATGCGCAGTTGGTGTTCGCCGACAACAAACTGCTGGCCTGGGCGATGCCTCAAGAACAGACTGTGATCGAACGCATCGTCAACGGTTTGCAAAAATCATCCGGCGATCGCCGTGTCGCAGCCTTCGATGTTTCTCGCCTACAAATCACCAACGCACTGGCCGTGCTGGCACAACAAGTGCCGGATGTTTCGTTCATTACGGCCCAAGATGGGAACTCCGTGGTGGCATTGGTGGATGACGACACCAAACAGAAAATTCAAACCACGCTGACACAGCTTACAGAATCGCCCGCCGCGACTGCTAAGCGTTCGTTAAAACTGTATTCGGTCAAAGACGCGGGGCCTGCCGCCACAACCGTGCTGGCTCAATCGGTGCCCACGGCGGCGATCAGCATCGGAGCTCAGCCGAATCAGATCGCGGTGGTCGCCACCAGCCAAGACCATGAAAAATTGGCACAACTTCTGCAACAACTGCAGACGGCCGGAAAAGCCACCGTCGAAAAAACTCTGGTCGTACACGACATTCGCGGCACCGACCCTGTGGCCGTCCAAGCGGTGTTGCAACCATTGATTGATGCGGACGTCAGCATCACGGTCGATGCCACTGGGCGGCGATTGTACGTGCGCGCGTTTCCGGAACAGCAGCAGGTGGTCAAAGCCACGATTGAACAGATCACCAAGAGTCTGACGCCGGATGGCTCGCTGGAAACAAAAACGTATTTGGTGGGAGCCCCCAACGCCGATGAAGCTCAGGAAGTTTTGCTGGCGTTGTACCCGGATGCCACCATCGTCATGGATTCGGATCGCAAGCTGATCGTGGCCACGGCGACATCTGAACAGCACGTGATGATCGAAAAGATTGCCAAACAGATTTCCGGAGTCGGCCATCTGGAAAACGCTCCGTACGCCGTCGTTTACAAACTCACGACCGTGTCGGCCGCCCAGACGCAGCAGGTGCTCAGCAATCTGTTTACGCGATTTGACGCTGTCCAACTGTCGGTCAACGAACGCACCGGACGCCTTGTGGCGGTGGCCCGCGATGATCAGCATCAGATCATCGCCAAGCTGATTGAAGAGTTCGAAGGCGATCCGGCGGACGAAATTCCTCGCGAACTGGCGGTCTACCGGGTTGCCCCGCTGGACGGCCTGACGGTCAAGACGGCTCTGGAACCGCTGGTGTCAGAAAATGTGCTAATTTCCGCAGATCGGCGAGGTTCAGAAATTCTGGTGAGTGCCCCGCCGGAAGAACAACAGAAGATCGCCGCGCTGATTCAAGAAATCACGGCGTCGCGATTCCACGCAGGAATGGAAACTCGGACGTATCGCATGAACATCGGAGATGCCGACGCGGCTCAAACAGCGCTGCTGTCTTTGTTTCCAGAAGCCACGCTGGTGACCGATCGGCGTGACAAAGTGTTGGTGGCCACGGCAACGCCCGAACAACACAAAACCATCGAAACCGTGGTGCAGCAAATGAATGGAAACGACCAGTCGGCCGATAAGCCCGTTCCGAAGACCTACCGCCTCAACCAAGCGGACGGCGAAACCGTGGTGGAAGTGCTCGATAACCTGTTCGAAACGGTTGACGACGTTCGCTTGTCGTTGGACGAAGTCAACCAAGCGGTGGTGGCGATCGCTCGTCCCGATCAGCATCAATTGATCGAACAAACTCTCGCCGATCTGGACCCCCAAGACGGAGCCGCCGCTCACACGCTGCAGGTTTATCCCGTGGAAGACCTAGATGAAGAACAAGTGCAGCAGGTGGTCAACGACATGTTGGTGGAACGCTATCCCGGTTCGAAAGTGCATCACGAAGCGGCCACGGGCAACCTGCTGGTCACCACCAATCAGGCGGGGCACAAGTTGGTCGAAGATGCCATCGCGCGCTTCGGCCGTCCAGAACCTCGGGAAGCCGATGTTTTCCAGTTGACGTATTTGGAACCCTTCACGGCTCAAACAGCCATCGAAAATCTGATCAGCAGTCGGTACCCCAGCGAAATCAATCAGCCCATCATTTACGCGGACGAAGACACTCAACAGCTATGGGTGCAGGCCTCCAAAACGCAGTTGGCCGAAATGCGCACGTTGCTGATGAAGATGGGCGAAGCGGGGCTCGGCATACCCGGCATCGAGAAATCCAATCCGAATCTGCGAATCATCCCGGTGGGCGGCGACGTTGATGAAACGATCAAACGCATTCAGGATCTGTGGCCGAAGCTCAGACGCAATCCTATCAAAGTGATGAAACCGAAAGCCACGTCGATGCGGCGTGGAATTCCGGGGCCCGCATTCTCCAGTCTCGGTGAGCGGCACGGCGCTAGCCGCCCGCCTTCCCGAGCGATCGACCCGCGGCTAGCGCCTAGCGGCTCACGGCTGGCAACATCCGGACAGCCGGCCAGCCTGAAACGCCCCGGCTATATCCTGACCTCACTGCCAGACGAATTATCAAACGAACGTTCGAACGAAAACCAAACCACTCCATCGGAAACCGCAACTTCGCAACCGCCCGCCGAACTCCCAGCCGTCGTCATCGTTCCCGGTGACGGGCGACTGACCATCGCATCCGACGATGCGGAAGCTCTGGATCAGTTGGAATCGTTGCTGCGAGCCATGCATTCTCGCCCCGGTGGAGGTGGTCGCAATCAGGACTTCGGCGTGTATCAATTGACGAATGCCGGAGCCGTTGACGTGTCGACCACGCTGCAGCAGATCTTCGACGACAGCGATGGCCTGATCAGTTTCGGCGATGTCGTGATGGTTCCGGACGAACGGCTGAATGTGTTGATCGTGTATGCCAGTCGAGCGGACCGAGGTCGCATTGAACAGTTGTTGGAAATGCTGGATTCCGAAAAGTTCGAAGATACGCGGCGTTCGTTTCGGACGGAAGTTGTGCCGTTGCAGTACGCCAGTGCGGATCGAGTCGAAGATGTGATTCAGGGCGTTTACGCGGCGGAACGCACGTCTGGTGGAGCTCGCAGCAACATCGCCATTCCCAAAGGCGTGCCGACCAATGTGGCGTCGGTGCTGCGTCAGATTAACGCGGCCGCATCGTCGCCATTGCTGACCGTCGAAGTACAGACTGACACAAATTCGCTGGTCATCAAAGCCCCGCAGGAATTATTGGATGAAGTCAAAGCGCTGGTTCAACGGCTGGATGAAGCGTCTCGCACCACACGTGCTCGAGGAATCACGCTGCTGCCACTGAAAAAGGTCAATTCGTCTCGCGTGATGAAGATTCTGAATGATGTCTTGGACTAACCAACAATCCTAGCCTTTGATTTTCTCATTTCACGCCCTGATGCACGTTTCCGTATAAAAACCTTGTACTTTTGTTCCTCGGCCTCTAAAAATCCCTCTCTAAGCAAATCGGTGAGACCAACTGGTACCACCATCCCGCCTCAAAATCCCGCCCCAACTCGTCCTTCCCTCCCCCCTCTTTCCTTCCGATCGATCATCCTGCCCAAGCAGGAGCAACTTCCATGAGTACCGCACTTCGTATTGCCGAAGTGGCCGCCGAGAATCGTGCGCGCCGCCTGTCACAACCTGATCTCAAGCGAATTCGCAACGTGTTTTCCGACGGCGGAAAGCTGAGCGAACTTGCGCTGGAGTTTTCGTTTACAAACGAACTGGAATTGCTGCGCGCCATCGGCCGCGCGTTACGACTGCCAGTGATCGACTTGGCCAGCGAAACGGCGGACGCCAAGCTGCTGTCGGGATTTCCCCTGCGGCTGGTTCATCGTCACGGTGTCTTTCCGGTCGAAAAAAATGGCACCACGATCAAACTTGTGGTGTCCGATCCATTTGATGTTCAAGGGATCGACGCCGTTGCTGCCGCCACCGGGCTGTTTGTCAAACCGCTGCTGGCGCTGCCGCACGAAGTCGCCACGTTGATCAAAACGCATTTAGGCGTGGGTGCGGAAACGCTGGACGGCCTGATGGCTCAGGCCAAAGACGATAACGACGGCCTAGAAGTGATCGGCGATCTGGAATTCGATGAATCCGAAGCATCGACGATGGCGCAAGAAGCTTCCGTTGTACGCCTAGTGAACGACATTCTGGTCGAAGCCGTCAACGCGCGCGCCAGCGATATTCACATGGAAGTCCAAGTCACTGGCCTCAGGATTCGATACCGAGTCGACGGAGTTCTGCAGACTCAGGCGGTGCCCACAGAACTGAATCGCTTTCAAGCAGCCATCATCAGCCGTCTAAAAATTATGGCTCAACTGAACATCGCAGAAAAGCGAGTTCCTCAGGACGGTCGCATCAAGATTCGCGTGTCCGGGCGCGAAGTGGACATTCGAGTTTCCATCATTCCGATGCTGCATGGCGAAAGCGTGGTCATGCGAGTTCTGGACAAAGATGCGATGTCGTTTTCGCTGTCCGGCATCGGCATGGAAGAAGACGTCAACGAACAGTTCCAACGTTTGATTCGACTGCCGCACGGAATTGTACTGGTCACCGGGCCAACAGGGTCCGGCAAGACAACCACGCTGTATAGTTCGTTGGCGGAAATCAAAAGCGAACGCAACAAAATTATTACCACGGAAGACCCGATCGAATATCAACTGGAAGGCATCAACCAGATCCAAGTGAACCACAAAGTGGGCCTAACATTCGCCGCCAGTTTACGCAGCATTCTGCGACACGACCCGGACGTTGTTTTGATTGGAGAAATTCGCGACTTCGAAACGGCCGAAAACGCGGTTCAGGCGTCACTGACCGGGCACATGGTGTTCAGCACACTGCACACCAACGACGCGGCGGGTGCCTTTATGAGACTGATCGACATGGGCGTCGAACCGTTTTTAGTGGCCAGCACGGTGGAAGCCATTGTGGCTCAACGACTGGTCCGCACGCTGTGCAAAGAATGCCGTGAGGAATTCGTGCCCACATACGACGAAGTGCCCAGTGATTTTCCGTTCGACGACGTGGCCTACGGCGCATCGATTTTTCGGCCCATCGGATGCCGTTCGTGTCGAGGAACCGGGTTTTCTGGACGGCTGGGGATTTATGAACTACTCAAGACCAACGACGACATTCGCAAACTGGCACACGACAAAGTCGGTTCCGATGTGATCGGAAAAGCGGCGGTCGCCAATGGCATGAAAACCTTGCGACAAGACGGCTGGCGCAAAGTCTTCAAGGGACTGACCAGCATTGACGAAGTTCTGCGAGTCACCAAGGCGGACTAAACCGGTCGTTCTTCTGCCTCGAGGGGGAGAAGATGGCCAACGGCCAGACGAGGGAGCCGTTGATAGATTCAGCGTTCTTCGGCAATTGAAACTCGAACAAGAAACCCCTCACCCAAACCCACTCCCCTAAAGAAGGGAGAGGGGACAAGAACGACATGCAGGAATTTGCTTACACCGCCAGATCCATGACAGGGCAGGACGTTCGCGGCCTGATCACAGCCGATTCGCGCAGTGATGTGATGGCCATGCTATCGGAAAAAGCGTTGTGCCCCATCGACGTGCATCCGGCCAAAGCCAAATCGTTGTCGTTCAATTTTAACCGGTCGATCAAAACAGAGCTGCTGGCCAACACGTTGACACAATTGTCTGACCTATTGGCCAACGGAGTTCCCCTGTTGCAGTCGTTGGAAGTGCTGATTCAGCAAACGCCCAGCGAACGCATGCAGACCGTATTGTCCGACATCCGCTCTCGTATTTCCGAAGGCGCTCAACTTCACGACGCCATGGGGCACCATGCGGACGTGTTCAACGAATTAACCATCAGCATTGTTCGCGCCGGAACCGAAGGCGCGTTTTTGGAAGAATCGCTGCAGCAGACCGCCGAGTTCCTCGAACGCACAGAAGAACTACGATCCAAAGTGCGTGGGGCGATGGCCTATCCGGCCTTTCTGGCTGCAGCCGGTTCCATCGTAACGCTGGTGTTGATCGTATTCTTCGTTCCCAAATTTTCCGACCTGTTCGCTCAATTGGAACGTCAGGGAACTCTGCCGATGGCCACCGTCATCTTGTTGTGGCTCAGCGACTTCCTGGGACGGTTCGGGGTTCTGGTGATCTTGGCGATGGTGGGCATCATTTGGGGAATTCGCAAGTGGGCCGCATCGCCAGCGGGACGACACAAAATCGACGGCGTCAAAACCAAGCTACCGGTGTTTGGACCCATCTTTCTGAACGGAGCCACATCTCGCTTTTGCCGAATTCTGGGAACACTGTTGCGAAACGGAGTTCCCATGCTGAAGGCGTTAGAAATCAGCAGCGATTCGGCGGGCAACGTGGTGCTGGGGAATGCGATTCGTCAGTCGGCGGAAAACATTTCTTCTGGCGAAAGCCTGTCGGCCCCGCTTTCCAAGTGCGGCCTGATTCCGCCCAACGTGATGGCCATGATTGGCATCGCGGAAGAAGCCAATAACCTAGAAAACGTCTTGAACAACATCGCCGATGGCATCGACAAAAAGGTGGCTCGGCAACTGGACACGATGGTTCGCCTGATCGAACCCGCTTTGCTGATGGTGATGGGCGGCGCGGTGCTGTTCGTCATCGTAGCGCTGTTGCTGCCGGTGTTCGAAATGAGCACTTCGGTCAGTTAGTTACTCTGAAAAGGGACGGGGACGGGAGTCTTTTTCCGCCATGGCCGTCACTAAAATACAATTATTGTCGTCCGAAAAAGACTCCCGACCCTCTGCATACAAGGGTTGAAGTCGAATTTTGGACAATCGAATCGGTCACACGCTGATCTACCACAAACCTAACGGAGAAGAATTCTCATGATGAAACAACACACCACCCGTCCATTTCGCCCCGTGATTGGCCGCGCAGTTCACCGCACAACTCGTCGCGGTTTTACGCTGACCGAACTGCTGATCGTGATGGCCATTTTGGTGCTACTGGTTTCGCTTGTCGGGCCTCGCCTGCTGGGTAGCAAAGCCAAGGCAGACATCAATTCCGTAAAGACCCAAATCGGTATGTTCCAGTCGTCGCTAGAACGTTACGCGATCGACATGAATAAGTTCCCCTCCACCGAACAGGGCTTAGCAGCGCTGATTACGGCTCCGACGGCCGATTCTTCCGGCGACGGAGACAGCGGCGGCGAGGCACTCGAACTGGAAGGTGACGAAGCGAACGGCGGCGGAAGTTCGTCAGCTTGGGATGGCCCCTACATTAAAACTGAAACTCTGCCCAAAGATCCATGGGGCAACAGTTACCGCTACGAATATCCTGCAACTCATAACAAGATGAACGTGCCCGACATCTGGTCACTGGGCCCGGACGCTCAGGAAAATACGGAAGACGACATCGTCAGCTGGACGGGCGATGGAACCGCCGGCGAAGGCGGCGAAATGTCCGAAAGTGCTGCGGAATAAGTTAGGATCGTGAACCATGAACCCGTCCCTCCCAACATGCCGATCACGCAACTCACCGCATCGCGGTGGGTTTACGTTGATCGAAATGATGATCGTGCTGGCGGTAATGGCAGCCATGGCCGCGCTGACTCTGCCAGCCATGCGCGCACCCTTGGACAAAAGCCGACTGCGCGCCGCCGGGCGACAGCTACAGGCGGGCTTGGCGAAGTCGCGAGCCACCGCGATTCGTGAAGGTGTGGCCATGGAGTTCGTTTACGAAACCGGTGGCCAGTGGTGGAAAATTCAACGAGCAGACGCGTCACGTTCGGTTGGCAGCAACGAGGACTCAGCAATCAACGCTGATTCCGGCGCGGCCCCGTCCGCCAGTCGCGTCGTGCGCGAAGGTCGGCTGCCGGATGGAGTGCGATTTTTGTCCGTGGCCGAACTCGCTCTTCAGGACGCCGCCACGTCCCCAAATTTAGATGCGGACGCCGAAGTACAGCGGAATACTGAAGCAACGGCATGGTCAGCACCGATCCGCTTTCGTCCCAACGGTCGCAGCTCGGATGCGTCGTTGACGGTGATTGGTAGTCGAGACTTCGCGGTGACGGTCAGCATTCGAGGCCTGACATCGGCGGTCCGTTACTCGGCACCATTCCGCCTGCCAGCCAGTCAGCAATGGCAATCTCTGTGTGAACCGCACGGCGCTAGCTGCGGGCTGGTCGTCTGTAAAACGCCGGCGGCTAGCGCCGTGCCGCTCACAGGAACAGGCCAGGTTGACTGGCACTTGGCCAGCGTGATGGCAACGACGTTCAATGACCACGCGGTTCCGTTGGCGAGGTCATGATGATGCGACGTGCCACGATATGCAGAGTAACCGCACGGCGTTCGTCGGTTTGCGCACGCCGGCGAGGCCTAAGTTTGATCGAAGTCATTTTGGCGACCGCCATTCTGATGGGTAGCGTGATCGTGCTGGCGCGCTTGGCCGGCATGGGACGCTCAACCGGCCAGAAGGCTGAGCAATACGCCGAAGCACAGCGCGTCTGCGAACAAACGCTGAACGAAATCGTGCTGGGGCTGCGGCCTCTGGAACCCGTTCAGCAGGCGCAATGGCAGCCGGCTGCGACATTCGTGGATCAATCTGATCGAACCGCACAAGCAAATTCCACGGCAGCCCTGTTTTCCGTGCAACGCAGCGGAAGCCAATGGATCTATTCTGTGCAGACGCGGTCGGTCGAAGAAGTTCGAGGACTGACTCTGTTATCCGTGGCGGTAAACTCCGCTATTCCGGAAGGCAGTATGGCGCGTTCGATCACGTTTCGGTTGAGTCGTTGGATCAGGATTCCGTTGTCCGAAGAATCGTCGTCAGCGATCGATTCGCCGTTGCTCGGAGACGTCCAATGAACGGGCCAGCAAACATCTGCACCGAAAAACGTCGCGCTTACACGCTGATCGAAATGATCATCGCCTTGGTTCTGGTGTCAGCGCTGATGTCGTCGGTGTGGGGCATTATGTCGCTGTACAATAGCCTGCTGACGGCGGGCAGAAAACAGACGACTCAACAGCAGTTGGTGCGCTCTGTGTTTCAACTGATTGACGAAGACCTAAACACGGTGGTTGCCTCGTCACAACCAGTTCCGCCCAGCGAGGTG
>JBDNHJ010000130.1:0-28906 GCA_041688835.1 Fuerstiella sp. | reverse complement strand
GCCAACAATCACGATAATGGCCTGCAAGTATTCATCCTGCTCCACGTATGAGTTGTGGAAGGTGAACAAATACTGCCGAGGATCCGCGACACGCCATTGCACGGTCCACTCCACAGCGGCAGCGTTCAGGTCACCGGTTAGCATCAACACTTCTTCTTCGTTGTACTTTCCCAAGGGGCGATCATCAGACAAACCGAACGGCATGCGAACAGTGCGTTCGCGCATGTCGGCTGTCATCACTTCATCCACAAACGGGATGCAAAAGTGAAGGCCGGGTTCAGCAGTAGAATTGTACTTGCCAAATCGCAGCACCACAGCCTCCTCGTTGGGCTGCACCGTGTACATCGACTTGCTGCCCGCCAGTAACAATGCCAGCAGCACAAAGGCCACGACAATCAGTCGTGTTGCTTTCGCCAGATCCTCGCGGCGAAATTCGAATTGAATGTCCTTAGACATTTGTCAGCACTCTCCCTCTGGAAGTAAACAGCTTGAACAGGTGGCTCCGCGAACAACCGCGATCACCACAGGACACTAACGCGATGTCAGCGCTAAAGAATCCCCGAGCTGCAGAATCGGCACATGCGACATTTTCGGCCGCCTGCCATCTATCTTATCAAGTCTATCTTGTTTTCGTTCTCGATACGACCGGTTAACTGCCGAACAAAACTCCCAGACTAACATTTTCGTGTGCCTGACACACGGCTAATGAACGTTTGAACATGAACGAATCATCACGCCCTCTAAAGACTGTGGCTACGAAAACACTGCAGGACAAAACCATGAGTTACGACATCGCGGTCATCGGCAATGACGCAGCAGCCTTCGAAATGCTGTGCTTAGCCGCAGCTTCAAGACGCAAAACACTGGCCATCCTTCCGGAAACCAGCCACTCTGCCTGGTTGCTGGGACACGCGCTGCAACGCTTGGTGACAGACCTGCTGGTGGATCAAACACCTCAACGCAAAAGTATGTTTCACAACACCGGTACGCCGCGGCTGTTGCAGTCCCTACTGACCAATGCGATCGTGAAGGAAGTTTCTGAACAGAAACAGCAACTGGAAGACATCGGTGTGGATGTGTTGCTGGGTGAAGCCCGCTTTCTTGGCCAGCGAGACCTAGCGGTTTCGCTGGGAGTCACCTGTACTCGCGAACTGATCCACGCGCGGCACATCGTGATTGGTACCGGCATTCGGCGAACGGCCATGCATCGTCCGCTGGGACTGATGCCCTTTCATCGACCGGAATCCCTGTTCGCGGGCCAACGCCTACCCGAATCGGTGTGCGTCGCGGGCGGCGGCGAATTCGGTGCAGGACTGGCGGCGCTATTGAGTTTATTCGGGGTGGAAGTACGCCATATTGCTCGAGAGGACAACACATCCACAATGCTAGAACTGGCCGTCGCCACCGGTGTTAGAATCGGCTACACGCCAGCCGAAGTTGGTCTTCCACACATCGGATCACAGGACTCCGATCAGCGAACAGTGGTTGTTGACTGTCGTCGCAGCGCAGGCTTCACGGATCACTTGAGCCTCGACGCCATCAACGTCGAATCGGATGAAAACGGCAAACTGTGGTGCGGTAGTGGCTTCGAAACATGGTGCCCCGGAGTCTTCGGAATCGGCGAAGTCGTCGGGTTTTCTCCGGACACCGCATTGCGACCGGCCTTGCAGGCAGAACGCATCATGAGTCGCATCACAGATACTGTGCCGCGGCCGCACTTGCTAGACGCGTTCATTCGGCATGCGAAAGCTGCGGAAGCTCCCAGAAGTCGGCTGGCGGTGGGGACGTAAATTCGATTGTTGTGCCGAAAATCGGATGTTGAAAACTCAACCGAGAAGCGTGCAACGCATGCCGCTGATCGGTGGGTTCTTCACCATCAAATCGCGGCGCGCTACGAATCACTCCACACGGGCCGTAAAATTCGTCTCCCAGAATCGGGTGCCCGATTTCGGCCAGATGCACGCGAATCTGATGACTGCGGCCAGTCTGCAGCAGACACTCCACCAGCGAATACGTTCCGTATCGTTGCTGCAGAAAAACTTCCGTTCGAGCCGACCGACTCCGAAGCGCACTTGGTTTGGCGGACATCAAGACACCGCTTGCATTGGGGCGATGACCGATCGCAAGGTCAATCACGCGTGTCTCAAAATCCGGCTCGCCTTCAACCAACGCCAGATAAGATTTCGACGGTCGTCCTGCCTGAAAATCCAACGACAACAATCGATGCGACAGGTGATCCTTGGTCACAACAATCAACCCACTGGTCATCCGATCCAGCCGATGAACAATCCCCGGCCGCAAGATGCCTTTGGCTACGGTTTGTCCATCCAGATGTGCTTGCACCGCGTTGGAAAGGGTTCCCGACTGGTAGTCGCCGACCGGGTGAGCCACCAAACCCACCGGCTTATCAATCACCAGCAGCCACGGATCTTCATAAACGATTTGCAGTGCCATCACTTCGGGCATCAGCAGTTTATCCGGTGGCTCCACCAGATGAATCGCAACTCGCTGCCCTCGATGCACACGCTGGTCTGTTTCGGCAGGCAGATCATCAATCAAAACCAACCCCGCGCCGACCATCCGATGCAATCGCCAAGACGTGTAATTGCGAAGGTGCCGGCTGAGAAACGAATCAACCCGCACTCCGTTAAGATAAGGTTCAACGATGAATTCGTGGCGGTGCAAGACGGGGGGAGCCTGTTGAGAATCAGGCCATTGAACCGAGGATCAACATTCCCACGAATGCGAGACATGCGAGGCCGCTGAAAACCAGCCCAAGCACGGCAAACAGCTTTTTGCGGTCTGCCTGAAACAGCGCAGCGAACCCAAGGACGATTGAGACCAAAATCAGTCCTCCGCATCCGATTGCACCGAGTCCCAGCAGAATCAATCCGGGATCATCCTCGGCCAGTGCGTCAACGTTTTCGCTCATCACAACAACGGACCCGACGATCACAGCGAATCCCGCAAGGCCGCCCAGCAGACTCGTGACAAACGACGCAATCCCGAGCCCCGAATGCAGCGTGGCCGGGGGACTGCTGTACGAAGAATCATAAGGATTTTCTGACATCACTTTCTTTCGGTGATCCGGGACATTGCGGCAAACACTCGGGCGAGCCAGCATGCTACTTTCCACGGAGCATTTTTCCTAACGCATCACCAATCTGAGAAGCAGAACGGGAAACATCGCGCGGAATTATTTTCCGCTGCAAGCGCGGTACGCTAATCCCCATGAGTTCACAGCGATGCCGCCTGTAGGTTCCGACGGCCCGGCGGAACCTCGCGGCAACCGCCGCGACCGCGACCATTCAAGCCTCAACCCCAAACAAACGCGGACGTCACTGTCGAATCACAAATCTATCCCCAATCCTGCGCACGCTTCGCCTGACGGCGAAAATGCCGGCGGGCCGACGGCAGCTACAAATTTCTTGAACGGCGTTAGTGGCCAGCCAGCTTGAACTCAACGCGCGTGTCTCCCAGCAGATTCAGGTCAACTGTCTGCCGTAAATTATCGCCGCCTTCGAGCTGAATCTGCACCTTCTGCGGGGTCTCGCGGAGAGAGCTCAATTCCACGGCGAGTCCACGAAAGACTGCGATTCCGCCGCCCGGGGACGCCTCGATTGTCGCTTCACCGCCCACGATGCAGCCTGCGTTGCCGATCTTTGTTTGAAAATCGATGCGCTGCTGAATTTTGGCCGTTCACTGTCCGCGACGTTGGGCCAACTGAGTCACGTCTCCTTTGATCCGAACGAGTAAATCACGACGCTCGGGAACCCTAATTTCCACATTCTGCTGCCCGCATTCCAGATCGTGGACAATCGCTCGAGCACCATCTGCTGTTTCCACGATGAACAACCGGCGTAGATCAGGGCTCAATTGGTCCAGCTCGAAACGACCTTCAGCATCCGTCGTCGTCACGAACTCGCCTGAATTGACCACGCCACCGCCCAAGTAGTTGGCGCCACCATCGTAGACCTCAACAATCGCCCGCAACTTGGCTCCAACAGCCGGAACACCGGTCGCGCCTCGTACAATGCCCGATGTCAGCTGACTGCGAGTCATCGTTTGCACAACATCGACTGCTTCTTCCACGCGAATCAGCTTCCTCGCAATCGGCTCATAACCGGCTTTGCGAATGCTCAATCGATAAGGAAAATCGGCGACATGTTGCAACAGCATCTCGCCTTGTTCGTTCGTGGTTCGCGTCGTTGAGGGTCCGATAGAACCACCGTCGAATTGAGGATAGAACTTCACGGCTGCGCCAACAATCGCTTGCCCGTCTGTATCACGCAGCTTGAGTGACGCTGAAACACCACGCTTCAGAACCAACGTTAATTCACGTTCTTCGCTCGGTCGCACATTCATCGTTTCTGAAAACTCTGGGGCAAAACCATCGGCAAAATGAGCGAACCAAATACGACCTGCGGCAGGCCGGTTGGTGAACTGATCAACAAACCGCCCCTCGGCACTCATCGAACTGTTGCCGCCAGCAAATTCCACACGTCGATAAGATTCACCACGAACCATCGGCTGCGATCCATCCTCGAGCAAAATTCGGACATGGATTGTCGCCCGTTTGTCATCTCGAAACGGAAGCGGATCCGTCGCGCCAGCTTTCCCACTCAGAACGTCGCCCTTTTCGAACATCACATCCTGCAGCTTGGCGTGACTATCGGCAACGTGAGCGATGCGCAGACGGAGTTCGTCTTTGGCAAAGTCGGGCTGTTCCAGAACGTAGACGCCAATCACATTTTCGGCCGTGCGAAAGCAATTCAGATCTGGAGACTCTGGATCGATTTCAAAGCTGCTGGAATTGGGAATAAAGCCGCTGACGAAGATGCTGTCGTCTGTCCTTTCATATTTTGCCTCCACGGTGGAAGGCTCCGCATTCCATGTCCAGATCCCCTTCGCTTGCGCTTCAGGCTTCAAGCTGGCCACGTGTTTCAGTTGCGTTCGAACGGATCGAGTCTGCACGAATTGCCGCAGCCGCCCCGTTCCATCGTTTAGCGGCTGGGGTTCGCTGGAAACGATCAGGTCCACGCCGTTTTCTTTCAGCCACGCATTGAGTTTCGCCTCGTCGGGCGCATCCACTTTGTAAGGCAACACCTTCTGATCGATCTCCACCGGAAACGGCGGCTTCAGTAACTGCACGCGATCAAGATCCACAAAGAACCACCTCTCACCGTGCGCTGCGACTCGCGGCAGATTGAGTTGTTGTTCAGTGGTAAAGTACGGTGCGTCGACAGAGTCGTCTGCGACGGTATCAGGTCTTGGTTCCTGCTCGATCGACGCAGTCGGTTCATCAGACGGATTCGCCAACCCCAGCGTGGCCGTCGATAACATAAACGAACCGACCAGCCCGATCATCAATAAACAACAGACTCGCACGGCGCACCGATCGAACGCAACTGGTGATTTTTGTCTGACCTCAGTCCCCACGATTCGGCGAATACGGGCCAGCAACGAACCATCGCTGGCGCCCAGTGCCAGCACGGACGCCCGACCGCGAAGTTCGTCAACCGCCACTAATGCTCGACCATATTCGACGTGGTTATGCTGTACGGAAACCACCAGATCGTCGCAGCAGTGTTCTCGCTCGATGCGAATTTGGTTCGACAACCACCACACAGCCGGGTGATAGAAAAACAACGTCTCAACCGCCGTCTGCAATAGGTTCACGACAAAATCGTGTCGCCGGATATGAGCTAACTCGTGAGCCAGAATTGCCTCCAACTGCTCCGTTGGCAGATGCGTCAGAAAACTGACCGGCACCAGAATCACGGGCCGCAAATAACCGACGACCAACGGTACTTTCGCAATCGTCGACTGCAGCACATGCACAGACCGCCGAATTCGCAATCGTTCGCTCATTCGAATCAGAGCCGCCTGCACAATATCGGGAGGACTGCTGACCCCGATGTTCTTTAACCTCCACAGCATCAGCCAGCCCAGCAACGGACGTAGAGAACAAATCACGACGCCGAACATCCAAACGCCGACGATTGAAGCCATCCATGGCCGCAATGCTGCAGACAGACGTTCAACAACAGAAAGTTTCACTGGCGGCACGGCGACCGGCGCGACGACAGTCGCAGCCGCATCACTAAAAACTCAGCGGCAGTCATGGCTTCCCACACAGGTGCGTCCTGTTGCTGCGCGACATCGGGAACACCAACCTGTGCAGACGACGTTTGACTGGCAGGACTTTCGTCGAACGCCGCAACAGGCACGTCGCCAGTGAAATCCATCTGCGGAACCAACACCAGCCAGCCGGTCACCACAGCCGCTCCGACCATCAACGTCAGGGCCGCCACCAACACACCATCGCGCAGCACAGCGGAACTGCTGCGAAGAACGCGCAGCACACCAGCTATCAACAATGACACCGCAGTGAACTGCCACAGTGAATGCAACAACACCCAGCCGAGTCGTTCGATCTGAGCTTCCGAAATCAGCGTTGGCAAGAATTCAAGGACACTCATTTTCGACCCTCCATCCGATCCAGCAGTTTGCGAGCTTCATCGATTTCGGCCTGCGACGCTTTGCTGCTCGACAACGCCTGCAGCACCAAACTCATGGCCGAACCGTCGTACACTTTTTCGATCAGTTCGCTCAGAAACGTCTTCGCCGTCTTGTGCCGAGTGATCGCGGAACGATACTGATGCGGATGGATTTTCTCGTTCCGCTTCACCAGCCCTTTCTGCAGCATCACCGACAACATTTTGACGGTGGTCGAGTAGTTCGTCCGCTTCACTGCGGACAAGCGAGTGTGAATATCGCGGACCGGACAGGGCTCAAGATCCCACAGTATCCGGAGTATCTCCAGCTCAACCGCCGTCGGTTGCGATGACCCCAATTCACGCATGATTAACCCTTTCGAACACCAAACGACACAGCAAGCGAAACCTTTCGCTTCACCATCGTAGCGAAAGGTGTCGCTCGTGCAAGCGGAAAAATGGTAGGGCCATCCTGCCGGGATGGCCTTCCGCCGAGAGGCGGAGCGACGCGCGGTGGACGTGGCAGCAGCGAACACGTGTGTTGTTCGTTGACGCATCAGGACAAGGTCGCAGCGAAGCTGCGAATTCCTTACCGGCAGGAAGGAACTACTGTAACTACTCGATATTCAACGAATCGATATCGAACGGCGAATCGATCGCAGTATCTGGGGCTGTGACCAACGATCGCAGCCATTGTTCTGATGGCCAAGCAAACGGGCGGAACTTTTCTGTCGTGCCTGTCTGATCTCGATAAATGATCGCTCGGCCCTGTGCCAGTGATGCAGCAACGGGCGTGTCGACCAGACTGGCGGAATCTGTTTGATTCATGCGGAACGCAATGCGGACCTCGAACTCTCGCAACAACGAATTCGACAACCAGCGAACGGCATTGCTGAACGTGTCTGACCACACGACAACATGAATGCCAACCAGTGGACCGCGTTTTAAGATGTCGCTGAACATGGACGATACTGTCTGAGCTTTCGCTTCCCCGAAACCACCCAGCCCGAAATCGTCTTCGTCTTTACGCAGTCCGCGAAACTGCCCGATGTTTCTCACCACCAGCACGTGCTCGGGACCGCTGGCCAGCGCAGAATCACCTTCACGAGCGACCACGCTGTGAAACAGTTCTTCAACCACGGCGTCGCAATCCGCCGGACCTTTCAAGACCAAGGATTCCAGTTGCAGCGTCTTCTGCAGTTCCACGAATCGCTGCTGTGAATCGACGTCTCGAGCATCATGCAACAGCGTCACTGTCGGCTGCCGTGACTGTTCGTCTGCACCGCTTTCACCGCTTTCACCGCTTGGGCGACAGCAGGTACTCAGAATCGTACATGCCATCAGACTGTCCACCTGATTTTCGTCCTGTCCGACGATCAACAGGTTTTGGCCACTGGCGCGTCGGAGTTCGATACACGACGGCGCGGAAATCGCGACCGGCTCGCCCAGCCAAACGGCCAGCGCATCAACGGGTTTGCGAGTCACGTCGTCGCTGCTGTTCAGCCACGCATTCAACGGGCCGCACATTTCAACCGTGGGAGCCACGTTACCTTCGAAGACAACCATGCTGTATTCGCGACCGTGAGTCGCCGCCTGATGCGCCAACATGGCTCGAATGGCTTCTTCGCGGCGGGATTCCTCCAGCCACGCAATCTGAAACTGATGATTTCCCTGCACCAAACCGTTGGCGTCGTTATAGATGGCTTCGCCTGGCCGAGCCAACAAACGGGCCGCCATGTTGTCTTCGCTAAGAATCAGATGAGCATCACTTTCACTACACTGCAACGCGATGCGGACACCGATCTGTCCCATCGTGCTGCGTGCCAGCGAGTAGGCTCCGCCGAGTGTTTGCGAACCCAAAATCAGGTGAATCCCGAACGCTCGCCCTTGCCGCACCAGACGGTCCAGCAACAGCGATGCGCGAGCGGAAACGCGGTCTTCTGCGGTAAAGAATTCTTGGAATTCGTCGATCAACAGCAACAGCCGCGGCATCGGTTCGGTCGGGAATTGTTCGCGAAACGAAGGCACGTCCTGCACGCCACGATCACGAAACAATTCGCCGCGTTCCTGTAGAACTTCGTCCAATCGCTCCAGTACGCTGAGCCCGAATTCTCGATCACTTTCGATCGCCACCACGCGAGCATGAGGCAACTTATTCGCCGCGTAGGTACGAAACTCAACACCATTTTTGAAGTCGATCAGATAGAATTGAATCTCATCCGGGCCGTAGTGCAGGGCGATGTTTGTAATCAGAATATGCAGAAAGGTCGACTTACCCGAACCCGTTTTTCCAGCGACCAACACATGTTGCGAAGTGCCTCGCCCGAGTCGCATGAACTGCAACCGTGCCGCGCCCGCGCGACCAATCGGCAGATCGATGCCATCGGCCGTGGAGTGCGACCAGATTTCGTCGTTTCGTGGAGCAATGCGTGTGAACGAAACTTCGACACGTCGAGCATCCTTCGATTGTTCGCCGACATCTCGGACCAGCTTGACGTACTGTTCGGCAGGCGGTTCTGGAAACTGTTCAAACAGGACCGACTTCGAAAATGTCAGCTTTGGCTGCACGGTACCACTGACAACATGAAACCGCTGGCAGCTGTTGGTCAGATCGTCGATATCAAACGACGGTGGTGCTGCGATCGCTGGATTCCAGGCAACCAGTGCATGCACACCACATCGTGGACCGCTGGTCAGAATCGACGCCATGTGCCGCGCCGATTCTTCGGTGAATGCGGTCGGAAATCCGGCGACGACAACAAAGTGATAAGGTTCGGCCACTTCGCCGGCTGAGACATTGTATTCTTCGATGGTGTCGAACTGACTGCGGAGATACGTCTGGAAAATGTTCTCCATATGCTCCGTCACCTTTTGCAGTTGGTCACGAATCTGCGAGCTATCGGTCCAGATACGATTATGAATCAACAGCTCGTCAAAATCCGCCAAGTGCATCATCGCCGAGAAACTTTGGCCCAGCCCCACCGGATCGATCAACGTCAGCCGGACTCGTCCCGCCGGAATCACGGTCAATAGTTTTAGAATCTGACGCCGAATAAAACTCAGAGCCGCCTCGCGCCCTGCAGAATCGTGCTCAACCAGCACCGAAGTATCGGTCGGGAATCTCAAGATCGCCGGCATCTCCACGCACAAACTGCTGGACTGCGTGGCGTCGATCGAATCTACCGTTTTGGGAGCCGTAATCAGCACGTCGCCGACAGAAATACACGTCGGCATTGTGGGGGGCACTTTCCAATCCGACTGCTGCGGCCAACGTAGCGTGGCTGCGGCCAACGCAGTCGACGCCTGAGTGATCGTGCGGATGTCTTCGATGCTGCGATTCCAGCGAGTCAACAATTCTTCGGCGGCACCGCGTTGATCGGCTGTGGCCTGCTGATGCCGTGCTTGACAGTTCTGCAAACTCATCTGCAACTCTGAAGTGAATCGGTGTTCGGCCTGCACTAGATCCTGTTGCAACCGACTGTTCAGGGTGGATTCAGCAGCTATCGCATCGGCATGCAACTGTTCGGTTCGGTGCTGAATTTCCTGTTGAAACTGTGCTGTCTTTCCAGACGCTGCTGTCTTGAGCGTCAGAATCCGCTGATCGATTTCGGCTTTGATCTTGTTTGTCTGCAGCGTGCGGCGTTCTTCGATTTCTGTTCGCCATTTTTCTGACGTCTTGTGCAACCGATCGATATGCTTTTCGGACTTCTGTTCCCACAGTCCTCGAACATGTTCGGCGTTGCTGAAGTGCTGCAGGAGACCTTGAAAGCGGTCTCTGAGTTTACCTTGAACCGACATTAGCAACATCAGACATCCGAACACCATGACGGTTAAAGAAATGATCGCCGACACGCCGACCCATTCCCAATCGGGCTTGCCGAGTTCTGGATTGAGGAACTGACGAAGGTCCGCTCGAACGGCGATGACCGCCACCCACAGAATCAGAAAGCCAAGAATCCCAACTCCCCACAGACGCAGTCCCTTGACCCACTTTGCCAAATGAATCGCCTCCAACCCGGCGGCTTCCGCCAACAACAAATCCGCCGTTTCAACCGCAGCATCGCGAAGTTCTTCGCGGCTGGCATTCGGCACGGCAGCCGGTGGCAGAACGATGTCCGTGCTGGCGTGGCAGTGTTCCAGAAACTGATGCGAGTACTGAATCTGCTGCTGCAAACCTTCGAAGCGGTCGTCGAGATACGTTTTCTGGTTAACGAAGGCGTCGGCTTCGCGCTCAAATTGTTTGATGGGGCTGTCGTTTGTTTCTTCGTCAAGAATCGACTGCAGAACCCATGTTTCGCTTTTCCGACGTTCCTCCAAGTTTGCCACTTCCACGTCCAAGCCGGATGCTAGCTGTTGCATTGTGGACTGATGAACCGCCGTGATTGCTGCGACTTGAGATTGACGATCTAGCTGTAACGTGTCTAGTCGCCCGCTGACTGCGGCCCGCAGACTTTTCAGTTCGTCCTGCAGCGCGGAATAATTCTGCTGTTGAATCTCAGCCAGTTCACGCTCGCGCTGCTCGTTGGTTTCGTGCAACAACGATTGAATGTGTTGCAAATCAGATCGATACCGCTCACATTCGCCCGCCAATTCACTGACGCGAGTCAGCTGTTGACTGATGGTGATCTGGTCTGTACTCATGATGGGAGATCCGGTTTTAACAGTTTAACCGCGTGGGCATCGCCCCGCGCGCCTGAATGGTCACCGCGCGGGGCGATGCCCGGTGATTTTCCGTGGGACTCGGGCCGGAGGCCGACACAAACCCGCTGGCCATGGCAGACTTGTATCGGCCTCCGGCCTTTTTTGGCTTGTGTTTTCTGGTTCCGGTGGCTCACACCAGCGGCAAGGGATATGTCGCCGCTCCGGGCTGAATCGCCAATTCAGCCACGAGCGACACATTCGAAACGTGTTTTGAAATTTCACATCCGAAGTTTTCCGCTGAAAAACCGATTGGATCATAAATTGGATCATAAAATCGGCCCAGCCTCCCGGTTATGCAGGCACGCTCGTTCTGCTTTCGACATTACACCGGTCAACTTATTCACCGTATCCAACATCACCTGAACCTGGCTGTGCATCGGCACCAGATACTCATCTTCCACTCGCTGACTAACGCTGTCCGACCACTCTTCTTTGGTGGCCATCCACGCCATTTCTAGCTGTTTCATCGAATCCGCCAGCCGCGCTGCGGCAGACATAAAGTCGGCGTTTTTCATTGCTCTACCTCAGTTTCGGATTGTAAGTCTTTCGCCACCGTCGACTCAGTGGCCCGCACATCTTCTGCTTGGCTCGCCGCCGCAGTCGGAAACGGATTGGCCACTTGGCCCGGTGCTTGCACGTTTCCATACGCTTCTAGGCGGTCCACCACCTGATGCAGCATTGCCAGCAGCATCGGAATATCGCGTTCGATCATTTGTGTCATCTGAGAAGCTCGACCGTGATATTCGTTGGCTTCATGGTGAGCCGAATTGGTCCAGTGCTTCACGATCGGAATTTGTTTCTGAGCGTGTTCGAGATCTTTCTTCGCTTTTTCCAGCGCCTTCTTTTCTTCGAAGCAAGTCGGTTTGAAGTCTCCCATTTTTCTCATCTTGCACTGATGCAGTCGCACTCGCCATTCGCTCATTTCACGATAGCACATTTCGATTTCGCGCTTCCAGAACGTGGGGCGGTCGCGTTCCATCCAGCCGACGAATCGCAGCAACTGCATTTCGAGCGAAGAGATCGACAGCCGCGCTTCTTCCTGAAAACGCACGACTGCGGCGTGGAAGTTTTTGACAGCATCAATGGATCTCACGTTGGCGGATTCAGCCATGGCGGAAACTCAAACAAAAATCAGTGTTTTTGTGGAAGGGGAAACAACGGCTTACTGCTGCTGCAGATACTCTTCAATCAGCTGCGCTTTCTTCATCAAATACGGAATGTATGTTTCGTTGGATTCCACAAAGCGACTTAGGGCCTTCATGTTGTTACCGAAGTCTTCCGCAAACTTGATGTGTTCTTTGTCGCGCCAGGTTTGCGCGAGCGTATGCATCTGTCCTCCCAGAGCGGCGGTGCCGGCGTTGATTTCTTCGTTAAACCGCCGCAGCGTTTGTGCAAAGCGGCGGAGTTCCGTGGGATCGACGATGGCTTGGTTCATGGCTTCTTTCCAATAGGCGTGCGAAAGCGGGAGCGTTGCAAACGGTAACGGATTTTCCGGAGAGTTGTCCGGCAAATTCGGACGAAAGCGAATCTGGGCAGTAAAAACATTGAGCACGGTCTCGCAGACGTGTCGTGCAAAAACATGTCTCCACCGGTGTGAAATCGGCGGGGGACGGGGGCACAGCTGAAATCTGAAATTTGAAATTTAAGTCCCCTCAGCCGCTGTCACAAACTGCGGCAACAAATCTCCAGCCGTGCGGATATTCTCCTGACGGCGAGTCACGTGCATGCGGTCACAAAATTCCAGAAACGGTATCGCGTGTTTGCGAGTCACCTGCCAGCGGTCTCGGATATCCGCGACTGGCCGTTCCGCGGCTTCCGCAAACAACTCCTGAAGTTCGTCGCAAAACTCGGCGAACACAGCGGCGGACAACAACAGCCCGTGGCCGGTGTCCAACAGCATGCCGGTCTGCACGGCGAATCTCGTCAGTGACGTCACGGTATCAATCGGCAACTGCACTCGCTCAGAGATATCCTTCAAAGTCGGCGGAGAACGATTGCCTTCGAATTCGCCCACGATTTTCTCCATCCTTGCCTGCTGTTTTTTCGACAACGAATTTTGATCCGAAGCCACCGCAATCACTCGGCCTAGCCGCACGATTGTGCCGTCGTCCACAAGCAGCTTGACGCACCAGCGAATCAGTTCGGGAGAACCAAAACTCTTCGACTGCTGGATTGCCGATTCTTCCACCACCCAAGCATCTTGAGTCTCTTCGGCGTACTTCGTTAGTAACTCAACCACATGTCGCTTAATGCGTTCCACACCACTGCCCGAAACTAGCCGCGTGGTTTTCGGCAGTTCCAGCACAGCGCCGGATTCCAACACAGCGGCAATCGTGGCCTGAGCAACGGCGGGCAAAATCCCCAGCTGAAGTTCCAACCATGCAGGCTGCGGCTCAACTTCACCCAAAAATTCCACCCACGCCACTAATCGTCCGGCGTCATCCGACATCGCAATTTTTTCACCCAGTTCGATCAGCTTGCGTGTGCGTTTTGTTTCTTGTCCAGCCACCGCCAACACAGTCGCGCCGCCCACGGTGCCGACAGGATACGGCAAGCGGAACAAACACTTCTGGCCAAACGCCGACACCACGGGCGCATCCGTTTCCACCACCACAACCACCGACTGCGACGGCTGCAAACGTCGCACGCCGGTAATTCGAGCACTGCCAGCCGACGCCGCGATGTGCAACTGCATCGTGGCGGGACACTTAATTTCGGGTGCGTCACGAAACGTTTGCAGCTCCACCAGTAAATGGCGGCTCTTGCGAAACACTCCCGGCTGAATCAGTTCTTCACCTCGCCGGACTTCGTTCGCAGATACACCGGTCACATTCAGAGCCGTGCGGTAACCGACCTTGGAGGCCTGAACGGCTTCGCCATGCACTTCGACTTCTCGAATACGAACCACTTCGCCACTGGTCGCCAGTTCTAAATTGTCACCAACATTCACCGTACCGCTCCACACCGTGCCGGCGATCACACAACCGCGACCGGGCAACGTAAACACGCGATCGACTGGCATGCGAAAGTAGCTGCCCACCGCTGGTGTTTCGATCGCATCGGCATACTCACACAGCTTGGCTGTTAACACATCGAGGCCGATTTTCTTCACCGACGAAATCGGAATCATCGGAATGTCACGGAAGCCAAAGTCATCCAGAAAGACCTCCAGTTCTTCCCGCAATTCCGCCTGAATTTCTGCGGTGGCCAGATCGATCCGCGACAGCGCCACGATTAACCGCTTCACACCCAGCATCTGCAGAATGGAAGCGTGTTCCAGCGTTTGAGCCTGAATGCCTTGATCGCAGGCGACGACCAATAAACCGACATCGATGCCGGAAACGCCCGCCAGCAGGTTGCCAATGTATTTTTGGTGCCCAGGGGCGTCGATCAACGCGAACTGATGATCACCTGCGGCGAACGATGCGAAACCGAGGTCAATGGTGATGCCACGCCGTTTTTCTTCAGGATGAGTGTCCGTGTCAATTCCCGTCAGCGCAGCAACGAGCGACGTTTTTCCGTGATCGATGTGACCGATAACGCCGACAATCGTATAACTCATTGTGAAAGTCTCATCCCTTGGTGCCAGCAGCGACTGTGGTCGCCTAAAATCCCAATGCGATTCTAACCGGGCCTACACGAACATGTGAACGGTGTAGGGCACTTTCGAACGAGAACAGCACACATGCACATTTTCGGAATCGGCACCGTCGTCGTCGATCACGTCATCGAATTGCCTGACTTCCCCGCAGAAGACACCAAGGTAGAAGTCGGTGAGCATTGGACACAAGTCGGCGGGCCAGTGCCGGTTGCCCTGTCGACCGCCGCATTCTTCGGTGCTCAAACAGCATTTCTGGGGCGTTGGGGACAAGACGCGGCGGGAGATTTCATTTCAGAAACGCTGATTGAACGCGGCATCGACGTATCTGCCTGCAAGTCAGCGCCGAATTGGTCCAGCGGGTTCGCTCAGGTGTGGGTCAATGCCAACAATGGCTGTCGAACGATCGCGTATTCGCGCGGAGACTTTCCGATTCCCAACGAAGACGATGTGACCGAAGCGGTTCTGGCCAACTGCCAGATTCTGCATCTGGACGGCTGGGCGGGCGATGCTGCGATCAAGGCCGCCACCATTGTGCGCGGCAACGGAGGCACCGTGGTCCTAGACGCCGGATCAGTCAAACCGCGGTTGGAGGAATTGCTGCCTCTGGTGGATGTGCTGATCGCATCCAGGTTGTTTCGAATCAGCCAATTCAGCAGTGCGGACGCATCGGCCAAACAACTGCTGTCTCTGGGACCAACGCACGTCGTCACCACGGACGGTGCCAACGGGGCAACTTGGATAACTGCAAACAGCGTCGTCCATGAACCCGCGATTTCGGTCAAAGCTGTCGACACCAACGGCGCTGGCGACATTTTCAGCGGCTGCATTCTGCACGGCGTGCGAACAAAACTCACGCCGCAACAATCACTCAAATTCGCGAACCGAGTCGCCGGGTATGCGTGTGCTCAAAAAGGAAACGATGCGCTTCCACCGTGACCGCCACCGTTGCGAAAATTCGGCGAGTTCCCGTAGCGAAACTCGTCAAGACTTTCGGCAGCCGTTGTGAAGGCTTCGAAATTCTTGACGAATTCCGCTACGAAGACCTGAACGGCGTTTCCACTACGGGAGACTTACAAACAAGCTGAGAATTTGCCTGGTGAATATTACCAGCAGGTGTGCTATCCTGATAAGCCCGCTCAATCATTCGCCGAATCGAATCCCCGCCCATGAAACACACCTTCCTGCTGGCCGTTGCCACTACTGCTGCTGCCGCCGCCTATTCGGCTGCGTCATCCGCCGCCGACGTTGACTTCAATCTGCAAGTCCGCCCGATTCTGTCCAACAAATGTTTGCTATGCCACGGACCAGATCCGGAAGGCGTTCAGGCGGGGCTCCGATTCGACTTGCGCGACGCGGCCATCGCCGAATTAGAATCCGGTATCACGGCCATCGTACCCGGCAAACCAGAATTAAGCGAAATGATCGCGCGAGTTGTCGCGGAAGACGAAGACATTCGCATGCCGCCGTCAGAACACGGCGCAAGACTCACGCCAGCCGAAGTTCAGATCCTGCGGGACTGGATTCAACAGGGCGCGCACTACGCGACGCACTGGTCGTATGCCAAACCGATTCGCCATCAACCACCGCTCGCCGAGGGCGCTCATCGCGACTGGCCGAAAAACCCTGTTGACCATTTCGTGTTACGACGAATGCTGAAACATGGCCTGCAGCCGTCTGCTCAGGCCGACCGCTACGCTTTGGTGCGTCGAGTGTTTCTGGATCTCACCGGTTTACCGCCAACCATTGAAGAAGCCGATGCCTTTGCTGCGAACGATGATCCACAGGCTTGGGCACAGCTGGTGGACGACCTACTGAACCGTCCCACCTTCGGCGAACATTGGGCGCGCAAGTGGCTGGACCTCGCCCGATATGCGGACAGCGCCGGCTATGCAGACGATCCGCCTCGGACCATCTGGGGTTACCGCGACTGGGTTGTCAAAGCCATCAACGACAACATGCCGTTCGATCAGTTCACCAAAGAACAGATCGCTGGAGACCTACTGCCAGACGCGACAGAAAGCCAGCTCATCGCAACGGCCTTCCATCGCAATACACTGACCAATAACGAAGGTGGAACACAGGACGAAGAATTCCGCAATGTGGCAGTCGTTGATCGTGTGAATACAACGATGGCTGTGTGGATGGGAACCACAATGGCGTGTGCTCAATGTCACACGCACAAGTACGATCCAATTACGCAGGAAGAATATTTTCGTTTCTTTGCGATCTTCAATAACACTCAAGACGCCGATCGACGCGACGAATCGCCACTGCTGCAGATCTATACCACTGAACAAAAACAGCAGAAAACCAAACTGCAAACTCAGATCGCAGATCTCAAAACAGTCCTGTCTACATCGACCGCAGAAATCGCGGCTTCACAACAACAATGGGAATCACGGCTGAAACAAACGCCAGCATGGTTCGCCCACAACCTGACATCGTTTACGCGCAGCAGTGAACAGCCCGGAACCATTCTACAGGACGGCAGCGGACTGGTAGAAACAGAGACACTGGAAGCACTGCCACTGACGGACACCTACCGCATCGAATTCCCGCTGACGGCTGGCAAACCGCTGGCAGCCGTGCGTCTCTCCGCTTTGCCACACGATTCACTGCCCGGTACAAGTGGTGGGCGCAGTGGACATGCGGGGGGCAACTTTGTGATTACGGGCATTAAGGCTCAAATTGTTCCGAGCAACAACACAGCGCCTCAAGCCAGGTTTGTCCGAATCACCAACACCGGCAAGAATCAGATCCTGTCGCTGGCAGAAGTCGAAGTCGAAAGCCGCGGCACGAACATCGCCCTTCAAGGCAAGGCAACGCAGCACTCCACCGCATTCGGCGGGCCGCCGGAATACGCGATTGATGGCAACACATCCGGAAACTTCGAAGACAAGTCTGTCACCCACAGCGACACCGCCGACGATCCGTGGTGGGAAGTCGATCTGGGGTCTGTGCAAGCGATTGATAACATCACAATCTGGAATCGCACCGACAACAACCTGCACACTCGACTGCAGAATTTCACAGTGGCACTGCTGGACGACCAGCGGGAAACAATCCTCACCAAGCAGTTCACCGAATCGCCAAACCCATCGGCTGCGTACACTCCCAGCAACGTTCGCGAAGTCACGTTCGCCACAGCCTACGCGGACTACCACCAACCGGACTTCGAACCCACTGATGTATTGACCGGCAAAACCGGAAACACAGATGGCTGGGCCATCGGCGGCAGCACAGACGTACCGCATCACCTGCTATTGATCCCCCAGCAAACCATTCAGATCGAAGAATCCGCTTCGATGCGACTTGTGATCGAACAGAACTCTCCACACCGTAGGCATCTGCTCGGCCACTTCCGCCTGAGTTCCACGGCCGACACGTTTGCGATTGAACGGTCCCGGATTCCAGATGTGTTGCTGGCGACAATTGACACAACAGAAGCCGAACGATCCGCCGAAGACCGCACCAAATTAGCGACATGGTTCCGCGACAATGCTGCCCCGGAACTGCAACAGCAACGCAGCCAGCTCACGAAAGCCGAAGAAACACTGGCCGCAATGAAGCCTGCCACGTCCATTCCCGTCTTGCGAGAAATGACGGCTAACAGGCGCGAAACGCATTTGCAACATCGAGGCAGCTATCTGGATGAAGGCCCAAAAGTCGACGTGGGAGTGCCTGCGGCCTTCCATCCGGCGTCGTCCGAGAAGCCCCTTGACCGTGCCGCTCTAGCTGATTGGCTGACAAGCCCCGAAAATCCGCTAACGGCTCGCGTATTAGCGAATCGATTTTGGGAAACGATCTTCGGCCGCGGCATTGTTGCGACCAGTGAAGACTTCGGATCTCAAGGCGAACTTCCCACTCATCCAGAACTACTGGACTGGCTGTCAACCGAACTGCAGCAGAACAACTGGAACACAAAGGATCTGGTTCGCACGTTGGTCACTTCGGCCACCTATCAGCAGTCATCGAAAGTCACGCCGCAAGGTGCAGCCATTGATGCAGACAACCGCTGGCTGAGTCGCGGGCCACGGGTTCGATTGTCCGCCGAAATGGTGCGTGACCAAGCCCTGCTGGCCAGCGGCTTGCTAAGTCATAAAATGTTCGGACCACCAGTCAAGCCCCCGCAACCGAATCTCGGCCTCACCGCTGCGTTCGGCGGCTCGACCGACTGGCAGACCAGCGAAGGCGAAGACCGTTACCGTCGAGGCCTCTACACGACATGGCGTCGCAGTAATCCGTACCCGTCGATGGCAACCTTCGACGCACCCAACCGAGAAGTCTGCACCGTGCGACGCAACAGCACCAACACGCCGTTACAGTCTCTAGTGACGCTGAATGACCCGGTCTATGTCGAAGCCGCTCAGTCGCTAGCTCGGATTGCGATTCAACAAGATGCTGACTTGGCGTCGCAAATCAAAATTGCCTTCCGACGATGCGTGCTGCGGCCACCGACCACAGCCGAGATGGATGCGTTAACAGCGTTGTTCCACGATGCGAAAAGCGAATTCGCTGAGAAACCAGCAGCTGCGATGCAACTGGCGATCGAGCCATTGGGAGCATTGCCCGCAGGAATTGAGCCAGCAGATGCTGCGGCCATGACCGTGGTTTGCAATGTCCTATTAAACTTGGATGAGATGTTTTTGAAGAGGTAACTCACCAGTATCGCCCCGATGGGCAACACCGTGAAGGATTTTTTGTAACCCGAATGCGGAAGCGAGGGATATGTCTGTCGATCAGGGTCACTCGCTTACGCGTTCGGGTTACAATATCTCAGCAAAACACCAGAAGAGAATCCGCAAAACACGAGGGAGAAGACCCTTCACGGCTTTGCCTTATCGGGCGGAAACACTTGAACGACAAACCAAAGAGACGACGAATCCACCATGCACACATACCTCGAACAACTTCGCGATCGCACACGACGCCACTTTTTGTCCACGTCCGGCGTGGGCCTTGGGGCAATGGCCCTCTCGTCGTTGTCTGGAGCATCCGCATCGGCAGATCTCCCGATCGATTCGATGCAGCCCCTGATGGCTCGACAGCCCCACTTTGCCCCCACAGCAAAGCGCGTGATTTACCTGCACCTGACGGGTTCGCCGCCTAACCTAGACCTGTACGACTACAAGCCAGAACTCATCAAGCGAGATGGCCAAGACTGCCCGGACGAATTTCTGAAAGGCAAAACGTTTGCCTTTACATCCGGTGTCCCAAAACTGATGGGCACCCCGCGAACGTTCGGTCAATATGGTGACAGCGGATCATGGTTGTCCGATGCCGTCCCCAACTTTCAGGCGGCCGATGTTGTCGACGAAATGTGCTTTATTCATTCAATGAACACCGACCAGTTCAACCACGCCCCGGCGGAACTGCTGATCTACACAGGTTCGCCGCGATCCGGCCGACCATCAATGGGGGCTTGGGCCACGTACGGACTGGGAACCGAAAATCAAGATCTGCCAGGTTTCGTGGTGTTGATCAGCAGTGGTGTGCAACCCAACGGTGGCGCCAATTCGTTCGGCAGCGGTTTTCTGCCATCCGTGTTTCAAGGTGTACAGTGCCGTTCGAAAGGTGATCCGGTGCTGTACGCATCAGACCCCAAAGGTATGGACCGCGACCTGCGCCGCCGATCACTCGACACGCTCAAACAGCTCAACGAATTGCAGGCCAAAGATCTGGGCCATCCCGAAACGCTGACACGGATCGCGCAATACGAACTGGCGTATCGCATGCAGGCGTCTGTTCCGGAAGTGATGGATATCACCAAAGAAACCAAGGAAACACAGGCAGCTTACGGAGCCAAACCGGGCGAATCCAGCTTCGCCAACAACTGCCTGCTGGCGCGCAGACTGGTCGAAGACGGCGTGCGTTTTGTGCAGCTGTTCGACTGGGGCTGGGACTTCCACGGCACCGGCGAAGGCACTGGCCTAGAATCCGGGCTCACCAACAAAATGGCGGCCACGGATAAACCGATCGCCGCGTTGATTCGAGACCTCAAGCAACGTGGATTGCTAAAGGACACGCTGATTGTCTGCGGCGGTGAATTCGGACGCACGCCATTTCGCGAAGGCCGCACGGCAAAAAGCAAAGTGCTGGGACGCGACCATTTCCCGGACTGTTTCACAATGTGGATGGCGGGTGGCGGAGTAAAGAGCGGTTTCAACTATGGCACAACCGACGAACTGGGTTTCGGAGTCGCCGAAAACAAGTGCCACGTCCACGACCTGCAAGCTACCATCATGCACCTGCTCGGCTTCAATCACGAAAAACTAAGCTACCGATTCCAAGGCCGAGACTACCGCCTCACCGACGTCCACGGCGAAGTCGTCCACGACATCATCGCCTAAACTAGTTCAATTCAGCTGGCATCACGCATCACTTCGTGGAAGCTCGTCAGTCCACTGCTCGGCAGAACGAAGAGGGCATAGAATCGACTCAAGCCTCAATGCGGCAGCACGGCCAATTGGCGGCCTTCTACAATTCCGACATGAGTGTCACTCGGCACATTATTAAAGGTCTGAATCCGACCAGAGGGCCAAGTGACTTCAACCTCATCAATAACGGCGTCAAGACCGCAGCCAACATGTAATTGTCGCTGATTCGTACATTGATAGCCATCGCCTCCAGTTAGCTGAATCGTCTGAACCGTTTCTGAAGTCTTGATCTTCACGATTGTGCCAAGTGCGTCCCGTGAGCTGTCTGTTGAAGTGATTTGGAGGGTTAGGAAGTGGTTATCAGCAGTGCCTGAGATGTTCGTCAGCAAAAAGGAGGGATCACGCAACACTCCAACGGCCAAGTCGGCACGACCATCGCGATTCCAGTCAATTCTGGCAACTGCCCGTCCGACGAACTTCTGTCGGCTCCAGTCACCAATAATGTCGCTGTTGAGGCTTTCAAAGCGAGTTCCCGTCCATTCGAACACTTGAGGGGGCATTTGAAAGACGTTCCCCAAACGAGTCAGGTCCGATGTATGGCCGTTGGCAACAAACAATTCCTGCCGAGTGTCAAGATTCGCGTCTAGAAACTGAGTACCGAACCCCAACAGGGGCAGACTAACTTCCTGCAGACCGAGCTTTCGAGTCTGATCTTCGAAAATTCCGGGAGCAACCTGTGCGTACAACGTGTTGGACTCATACTGAAAATTGGTAACGAACAGATCAATCTGTCCGTCTTGATTGCAGTCTGCTATCGCCACTCCCATACACGCTTCCGCTGATCCTGCCGCATTGAAAGCCAGACCAGCGATTGTCCCATTGTCGGACAACGAGGCGGGAGTCAACGAATCCGACGTGTAGAATGAATTTGCAACAGTGTCGTTCGCCACAAATACTGAAAGCCCGCCAGATCCGGCGCGGAATGCTGCGATTCCCAAACCTTTACCAGTTGGAGCAGGAACAAGAAAGTGGGGAGTGCAGTCCTGAAACCGACCATCACCTTCGCCTATACGAATCCGGTCGACCGCACCCAAAAAGTCGTAAGGTGTACACATCGCTGGCTGCTTATCCGAAGCCTCACACAAACGAGTGAAGAGGTCGCTGCCAGCCAAGTAATTCACGTCGTAGATGTCTGGTACAGTATCTCCGTCAAGATCTGCAATCAGGCAACTTGTTGTCCATTCTGACTGGTCGTCCGTGAAATTGACTGGGGCCACAGAAAACGTTCCATCACCGTTATTCAGCCACAGCCGATTCATTCCAATCGCAGCAACATAGACATCGGCAAAGCCATCGTTGTTAATATCACCCACTGAAACGCCAGTGTTGAAGTCCGCTTCGTCTTCGAACCCGGTAGGTTTTGAAACGTCACGAAAACGTTCTCCACGGAGATTACGAAAAATGATGTCGTGATAAACTGACGCAACAGCCGGATTGTGGGGTATCTCGCATCCCTGACTACAGAACAGATCCGCGTATCCGTCATTGTCGAAGTCGACTGCGGCCAGCCCTCCGCCACCGAACTCCAGCATTCGATGCGTCGTGTCTGCCGCTCCAGGAAAGTACTCGAATTGAAAGCCGATCTCCGCTGCCTGCATTTCAAAGGTAATATTTTTTGACTTCAGAGAATCTGTTCGTTGCTGAAACAGCCTTGCGGTAGAAGGGGCCGGAAATTCGGACAGATCAAGCTTTGCAGCAAGATTGAATTCTTCGGCCGTCAACTGCAGCATCAAGAGCGGCTCACGTTCCTGTATCTCCGCAACCAGTCGCTGAATGTCGATATTTTGAGGAGTCCTCGCTAATCCGACTCTCGCCCACGCAAGAGTCTCCCAGAGTCGACCGACGGACTGCAATGCAGTCAACATCTGCAGAAATTGGCGTTCGTCCGGCGCTCCATCGGCCATCAATGCCTGATGCTGAATATCTCGCAAATCATTCAACTGATGCACTCGTTCGAACAAAGGTATCGCAAGGTCGCTTTTACCAATCGCAGTCAGGCTTCGAGCAAGCAAGTGTATCGCCGACAGCGATTCTGGACGCCGACGCGAAGCTTCCCATGCGCACCGCACTGCGACTTCATTCTCCCCAGCCGATTCAGAGAGTTCCGCAAGGACCAGCCAAGATACGGCGTCCAGTCTCGCGATGCCTAATTCTGCACACCACGATTCAAGTCGCTGCACCTGCCCACTATTTAATAATTGACGACCTACCCAGCCCGTGAATTCCGGGGGCAGATCCCCAATTTTCTGAGCGGCCTCTAACTTCTCCAGTGCCAACTTGGGTTGCTGGCTAGCGGCAGCGACCGCCGCTTGGCCAAGTAATGGATTGAAGTCGTCGGGGTCAGCAACTGCCGCCGCTGTCAACATTTCTGGATTGTTCAGCAAGCCTGACTCTCGAGACAGCAGCATCAGTAGATCTGTATCGTGTCCGGCACGAATAAGACGCAGTACGCATGGAATGGCCTCAGATCTTCGCCCACAAAGCCCCAGTAGCCGCGCGTAGCCATCGTTAGCAGTGACGTTTTCAGGAACATTCAGGAGAACGTCTTGGTATGCATTTTCTGCATGTCGAAATTGATGAAGTTCGTAGTGGAGGATATCGGCTGTCAGCAATCGGGCTGCCAGCCAAGCTTTGCTACCGTTCGCCTTGATGCGACGCAGATCCTCGACAGCGTCAAGATAGGCACCTCTCTTCACGGCGCACTCGGCTGCTACCAACCATGCATCAGCCAAGTCTGGTTTTGCTGCGGCAATTGATCGAGCGGCAGATTCCGCCTCAGTAACGTCGCCTCGAGCTATCAGCAACCGCGCTTTCCGAAGCGATTCCTTATCAGCGTCGGAACTTTCACTGGAGGATGAACATCCAGACACAGCCAGCAACGTCAACAATACGAGAGGTCGAAGGATCTTATGTGTTGCACCTTTCATCACTGATGTGGTCCAGTATTCTATCAGGGCAAACCGGGCCGTGTCGCGACCCAATTAATAGGACGACGCTAGGGTTGAACATTGACCCGAAGCGACCCGAAATCATGATGGGCCTGAAAAGTTGCTGTGGGCAGCCCCTCCACAATGGTCACCGTCGAATCCGCAGGAATCGACGATAACTCAGAATAGTTTTTTGATGGCCACTGAATTCGCACACTGTCAATTACCGTTGCGTCCCCCAACCCAAACTGCAGAAGACGCTCGTTGCTAGCCATATATCCATCACCTGCAGTCAGTTGCCGCGTTATTTCCCTGCCCGAATACGTGACTGTCACCCGAGTCCCGATTGCATCTCTGGCAGTCGTCGATGCAACTAACCGAAAACTAGCGCTGTGGCCGCAGTCCTTGGTCGTGTTCTTCAGCACAGAAACATTGGCGTTGATGTTTGAGACGATAAATTCGGGCCTGCCATCCAGATTCCAGTCTACTCGAGCAACGCCCCGGCCCAGATACATTCCAGAAAAGTATGAGCCCGCTTGATCAGGCGAAAGTTCTTCAAAGCGACCACCCACGTTGTGAAAAAACTGCGGCCGCTGATGATAGTCTCCGCCATATTCTCGACCATCGTCCACGTGGCCATTCGCCACAATCAAATCCGGGCGGCCATCGAGATCAGCGTCCAGCGCCTGAGTGCCCCAACCGGTATAAGGCAGACTGACGGCCTGAAGACCGGCGGCCTTCGTCGCGTCAACGTACAGGCCGACAGTGTCTTGGAGATACACAGTATTAGATTCGTCCTGAAAGTTTGTCACAAACAGGTCCAGCAGGCCATTCCCATCCAAGTCATCCATCGCTACTCCCATACAGGCCATCGGAAGTCCTTGGTCATTGAACGCCAAGCCGTTAAAAGTCGCACTATCGTTGAGTGAGATGTTTTCCGGATTATTCGCTGGTCGATTATCCAGCAAGAAGTTTGCCACCTGATCGTTAGAAATAAACAGCGAAGGTCGTCGATCAGCGGCATTCTCGAACGCGATGATGCCAAGGCCCTTCGAATTCACCTGAGGCGTCGCATCCTCCATCTGACGAAAATCACCATCGCCTAAATTGATGAGCAAGCGATCGGGCGCCCCCTCAAACACGCTCGGCGAACAGGCGCGGTCTTGGCAGATTTTTGTGTAAACGTCGGTGCCCATCACGTAGTTGACATCGAACAGATCCGGTAGCCCATCTGCATTCAAGTCACATAGCATGGCACTTGCTGTCCAAGCTTCATCATCAATGGATGATTGATCAGTCACATCAAGAAAAGTCCCGTCGCCTTGATTCTGATAGAGGTTGTTCTTGCCTACGTTCGCCACGTAAAGATCCGGCAGGCCATCGTTGTTGAAATCGCCGACTGCACATCCTTGACCGTAACCAGCTGTTTGCTCATCAACAGCACTGGGCGAATACTCGAATCGCTCACCACGCACATTACGAAACAAACAGTCTTGGAAGGCTGACGTCGTTTCGGGGTTATCTTTTCCACTCACCCATTCTGTCCCCTGTGTCAAAAACACATCGGGAGAACCGTCCAGATCAAAGTCGATAATACCGACTCCTCCGCCGGTTTGCTCGAACACACGAACACCTTTTGTGTCAGGATCATCCGCGTTGTAATAACGAAATTGAATTGCGTTGGTATCCTCGAATGTAATCGCAGCATTCCATGTCACCACGGCAGGCGCGATGTTCATTCGCGACGTATTTTCGACCAGTCGTTCAAACTCCGATACAGCACTCGCCAGACGCCCAGTCACGGGATTCAAAACTGGATCAATGCGCGGCAGGCCAGGCTGTAGGCGGTGCGAAAGCCTGCCGAGCAATGCGTCGGGCCACTGTGAGGCTGGAAACCGTCGTCGAGCCTCAACGGCCCACGCGCAGGCCTCCCAGATGCGACCGAGCTGCTCCATGAGTTCCGCGACTTTCCTGACTGCGGCTTCGTTCTTGCCATCAGAAGTCAGAACAAGATCGATCTCCTGAGACACATCTCGCAGCAAATCGCAGTACCTTCGGACGGACTCACTATCCGGATCGTTTGTCGTGGTCAAAACTTGGGCCAATGCACAGAACCCTCGCCGATGAAAGGGCATTCTAATCACCGACTGCCACAAGCATTTCGTCGCCGTTGGCAGGTCTGCCTGACGGCGTGCCCATAATCCACGCACATACCAAATGTCGGGGGATTGCTCGGCAGTTGCTGGCAGAGATTCATGCCACTCCAGAAATCGCTGAGTGCCGGGAAGGTCAACCAACAATTCTCCCAACATTGCTTGAGCCGACACGAAGCTGGGCCGCGTTTTAACCAAAGCCTCGAGCTGATCAATCGCCCTTGGCTCTCCTTCGTGAAAGGCATCTGCTGCACAAGCAAGCCGAACGAAAATTCCGTCTGGATTGTTTTCAACAAATCTGGCGAGCAGGTCCGGCTGTCGAATTTGTCGACTGACATCTGCTGCCATGCCGAGTTCGCGGAAGGTGGCTTCTCCGCCTTTGATCAATTCGAAGAAATTGTCCAGCGCTTCCCATCGCCGATTCGTGAGCGACAGGAGTAAGGCCATGCGGCTGTTCGTAATGCCATTGGTCGGATTTAGAATCAAAACGCGGCGGTACAATTCCTCCGCAGACTCCAGCTCACCAAGCTCCTTGTATATTTCAGCCGCCGAAAACAGACCCAGCTGTCCGTCAGTCGTCGATTCATCTTCGGCCGCTGCAAGGTAATAGGAGAGTGACTTATGGAGTTGGCCCTCCTTTGTAGCGGTCTCCCCGGCAATCAATTGCCCGACTTGCCACTCGCTGGATACTTGTGGAATTAACCGTACCAGACGTTCCGCTTCTGCACAGTCGCCTTTCACCAATGCGATCCGGGCGAGCCGAAGGGTTTCCGCTGAAGAAACGGGTTGCGATCCGGACTGCGAGCAGCCCACCCCTACAAAAAAAACGGTTGCCGCAAACGCCGTCGCAAAAAAATCGTGCGATCGCGCGCTGCGACCGCAACGGCTATCACGAAAGGACATCGGTCTACTCAATTTCAAAAAGGAAGTCGTTTTCAGCACCCGACTTCACTTCAGCCTTGAGTGAGGTCGTGCTCGAAGACCCGTACTCCGGCGGCACCATTCCAACTTCGCTACCAGATTTCGAAGCTTTCACTGCATCATGCGATGTTGAGGTGGCGTAATCCGCCTCATGTCCTCCACCTTCGCCGCCCGAAGCACTGCTGCTGGTCGGCTTAGTCGGCATTGGCTTGGAAATCACAACTTTGAACGTCCCTTCTGCGGCTCCATCACCGTATTCGTAGGTCGTCAAAACGAAGATTCCATCCTTGTCTGTGCGACCAATCGCGGTCGGCTGACCTTGAGCGGTTGGTGCAAAAGCAACCGTGGCATCGGACAATGGTGCTCCGAATAAAGTCACTTTTCCTGTGGCAGAAAACACCGGCTTTCCGCCTTCTGCGCCACCTCCACAACCTGCCATCGCCAAGAAGCCCGCCATCAGCAGCCCACAAACACATCGACGCATATCAATCGCTCCTAAATAAAAGACGGGTCACAAAAGGTGACCCGTCTGAATAACTTGACGAATTAAACAATCAAAAAGCGCCTACCACTCGCCGATGACTTCACCAGACTGCACGGTGCCTAAAGCTCCGAAAATACCATAAGGACTTGGCGCTCCACCGGTTAGAGGTGCTGCGGTCGCGTTACCGCTGTCGATGTTTTCGCTGACAAAACGAACAGAACCATCCGCCAGCAATACCTGAGCACCGCCCGTGTGATGACTAGACATCGACATAATTCCATCACGGTCGTGCTGGTTGTCGTTTCCATTCTTGCACGAGGGCGAATTTGGAGGCAAGGTCGTATGGCAACCAACGAAAGGTGGTGTACCGTCGTAGGCACGCACTCCTGCCAGTCGCGAACCGTTACCATCTCCAAGCGTCGTGTACCTGTTATCTGCCCCCACTGAAGCCAAGCATAACGCCGGATTGTCTCGCCCACCGCTAGCGACGCTGGTTGTTGTCGCACCAGTCAGGATACTGTCGGCACCGTCCTTGGCTTTAATACGCTCGCCCATGGCGATCGTGTTTGATAGGCCGTCTGTCACGTCTCGGAAACGGCGGACTCCACCATTACCATTCCCCTGCTGGCCCATGAAAAATCCACGACTGCGGCCTCCGTTGGCGGCCCAGCCGGGATTCGAATCCCAAGCATTATCGCCATAGCAGAACATGTAGTTGGTTGTCGCTCTCATGCGCTGCGAACCAGCCACTGAAACGCCGTCGGACGGGCAAAGGAGGTTGTTCGTTTGAATCAGAATATCGTTGACCGCCCCATTCCAAGGTGCCCCCGCTGCGCCTGAATCCATCACTGCACTCGCTTGGGTGTAGGCGTTGGCTTGATCGATATAGGGCAACATTCCGAAGTGGCCGCTGAATCGACGGTATCCCGATCCAAAAGCACCGGTACATCCGAATGGGGCTGTACCGTAGACGTCGTGGTAGTTGTGGATTGCAAGTCCCATTTGTTTAAAGTTGTTTTTGCACTGGGTGCGGCGAGCGGCTTCGCGAGCCTGCTGGACGGCAGGGGTAAGCGTCCGGGGAAACCATTCTTGCCAGTGTCGATAGTCTTGCGTCCGGTGTAATTCCGGTCTGTGGATTTTTTCTGGCGAGGTGAGATATGAGCGAGCGGGAGCAGGTTTGGCGTG
>JBDNHJ010000129.1:0-7857 GCA_041688835.1 Fuerstiella sp. | reverse complement strand
TTGAACGGCAGCCGGATCGTTTTCTGGACCATCTGTACGAAGCCACCAGTGCGTTTGGAACAGTGGGAGTGTCTGCGAACATCACTGGCGGATTGTCGTTGCCATCACGACTGCTGATTTGTGTGGTGATGTTTTTAGGGCGAGTCGGGCCGATCACACTGCTGCTGGCGATGGTTACGTCGTCGGAATCAGGTCGCTATGATTACCCTCAGGAACGGGTGAGTTTGGGCTGATGCGGTGAGTGGCCGAGTCGCTGCTTGGGCTGTTAACATCGGGTATTGCAGTGAGTGTCGGTTGGAGAAATTTTTGTCGCGAGCGATTCAGTCCCAGCGGGCAACGCCTGCCAGGATTTTAACAAGTGAAAATATTGGGGAAACGTGATTTGCCATCTGCGACTTAGGCCCGAAGGGCCGACACGGCAATGACGGTTCGTGCATTTCTGTCGGCCCTCCGGGCCTTTTGAGCAGGGTGCGACTTCCGATGGCTCACGCCACCGGAAGAGGCTGTGTCGGCTTTCCAAGCCTGAATCGCAATCTGATCGTTTTAGCTCGCTGTGTTGTTGCGGCCATAATACTTAACGGCGTTGCCCAGCGGGACGGCAGACTGTCGCCGGTGACGACATTCACCGGTTCACGTTTTTCATGGTTTTCCAATTTTCTAGCAGCCCCGCCCTCTCCTCAACAACTCAGTCACAAGCTTCTATCGTTATTTATTCAAGACCCGCCAACCATGCTCACAGTAAACGCAGCCTTAGCATCGATCCTGCAACATACGGTCACTGCTGCACCGGAAACAATTCCGTTGAGCGAATGTTTGTCGCGCGTACTGGCGGAAGATCTGCTGACGCCCCATGACAGCCCACCATTCGGAAAGTCCATGATGGACGGGTTCGTGATCCGGTCAGCGGGATTCGGCGAGGGCCGCGCTAAGTTGCAGGTGTTGGAAACGATTACCGCAGGCACTGTGCCGACGCAGGAAATTCGCACGGGCACCGCGTCCCGCATCATGACTGGTGCTCCAATTCCGGTCGGTGGCGATTGCGTGGTCCCCATCGAAAAGGTGCAGTTTGATGAAGATCATCCGGACACAGTGACGATTTCTGCGGATGCTGTCGCTGCAGAACGCCACGTTTTGCGACAGGGATGTCTCGCGAAAACCGGCGAACATTTAATGCAGGCCGGAACGTTGATCGAGCCGCAGCAGATTGCCGTGCTGGCAGAATTCGGCGTGGCTCAGGTTCCCGTCTTTCGTCGCCCGTCAGTAGCCGTGTTGGCGACTGGTGATGAATTATTGCCGATTGATCAACCGCTGACTGCTGGCCGGATTCGGAATTCGAATGAGCCGATGCTGGTGAGTCAGATTCAGCGGGCCAACGCGATGGCGGTTCCTCTGGGAATCGCGAAGGACGAGCGAGTTCAGTTGCAGCAGTGTATCCAGCGCGGACTCGCCTGCGATTTTCTGCTGTTGTCTGGCGGCGTGTCTGCCGGAACGCTGGATCTGGTGCCGTCAGAACTGGCCGCAGCAGGCGTGGAACAGATCTTCCACAAGATCCAGATGAAACCCGGCAAGCCGTTGTGGTTCGGACAGCGTATTGTGGAGGGTCGCAGCTGCCTCGTGTTCGGCCTGCCCGGCAATCCTGTCAGCAGTATGATCTGCTTTGAATTGTTTGTTCGCACGGCGTTGCGATCATTTTGTGGAACGCCGAAACCGGAACCCAAAACTGTCAGTGCGACGCTATTGAGCAACGTGTCGGTGCGGGGTGACCGCGTGACCTATTTTCCGGCCAAGTGTGAGCTGGGTGAATCCGGCATGGTGGCAGAACCGGTCCGCTGGAGCGGCTCTGCCGACTTGCGTTCGACGGCAGATGCCAACGGAATGATTGTTCTGGAACCGAAGTCGGACGAATACCGTTCAGGCGATTCAGTCGACGCCGTGCTGTGGTAACGGGTTTTGTTAGGAATCGGATGCGTCAGTTGGCTGACCGTCCACTGCTGTCGCGGCTTCCTGAGCTGCGGCCAATTCGGCTTTCTTCGTCATGCGATAAAAGCTGATGCCGAATGTGGTGAAGATTGTGGCGGGCATTCCGATCATGAACAAAATGCTATACATGTAAGCTCGCGGGCGATTGCTGTCGGTTTCGTTGGCGTTCTTGCAGTTCGGGCAAGCCATCGCCGTAGCACTCAGGCCGCTCGCGCCAGTCAGTACCACTGCCAACACACAGCTTCGCAGTAATCGTTGCATCGAGTTGTTCATGGTTCCGGCTCCGCTGTGAGCGTGTCGTGAAATCTGGATCACTTAATACTATAGTGCAGATCGACAGTTTGGCAGGGGCAATCAACGCCAAAACCGCGATTCCCAATCGCGAAACCGGCTACCCAGCAGTCGGCCAGTGATACAGCATGCCGTAAATGACGACACCGGTGACGGAGACAAACATCCAGATCGGGAATGTGATTTTTGCCAGCTTTTTGTGGGCATCCCAGCGTTCGGCGAACGCATGCATGAACACTCGAATGGCCAAAAATGGGACGAAAACGGCCAACACGATGTGCGGCCATAGAATGAGCTGGTAAACGATGGCCGCGATGCCGTCGCCGGGAAATTTTTTGCCGTGTTCGCCCGTGTATTTTCCGAGTGCATAGTGATAAGTGAGATAACAGGCTAGGAAAACGGCCGACGTCAAAAACGCGGTGACCATGAAGTTGCGATGTGTCTGCCGCTTGCCGCTCTTGATGGCCACGAAACCCATCGTCAACAGAATGGCGGCCAAGGTGTTTAATCCTGAGTTGATCGTTGGCAGCCGCTTGGCCCATGACGGCAGGCGTTGATCGATGGACAGATTATGCTCGACGGCGGTCTGCGCTGCTTCTGCAGACGGAAGCTGTGCGGCATCTGGTTCTGAGTCTGATGATTGCTCGGGGCTGCCATCTGCAGGCTGCAATTCGAATTGCACATCGACTGGCGAACCGTCGGCTTTTGAAAACGAGAGCCCAATTCCGGGTGGTCCCGGCACCGGAAAGTCATCGTTGCCGGACAAGATCCGCCGCAGCTTGACCATATCTTCAGGCCGTGTTCCCAGAAACGTACCGACGGGAATTCCGTCCTCGTTCACGAGGACAACGCGATTGGCATGAGCGACTTCGAAGCCGGGGCGCTGAGTGGCGTTGGGGTTTTCTTTTACGAACTGCCCGAATCCGTCCACGATGACAGCGAACAGATCTTGTTGACTCCCGGTTAGAAACTTCCAGCGACTCCAGTCTCCCTTGGTGAACGTCTCAGAGTAATTCTTGAGCACTTCCGCTGTGTCGACTCGCGGATAAACGGTGAAGCTCACGAACATCGCGTCGGGTGCCGTTTCTTTCACGCGGTCATGAACTTCCATCATGGCACGCGTAATCGCGGGGCAGGTTTCTGCACAAGACGTGAAGATAAAGCTGGCGACCCAGCGTTTGCCCTTCAGGTCACTGAGCCCAAACGTGCCGCCCGTGCAGTCTTCGAATTCAAAATCCGGTAGCTTTCGTTCTGGTAGTCTGAGCCTGACGGAAGTTTGCTGTCCGGGCCGAGTGATGACCTCGGACTCATCTCCTTGTGGGGCTGCCTGAGCGTTCTCGGGCTGCGACTGCCACACGACGGCGAGTGTCCCGAAGACCGCCAGCCACAGACAGCCGCCTAGAATTAACGTTGGCCGCGAAATCCCGGCGCGCGGTGAAGGTGTAGGGCGAGTTTTAGCGGTCAGCATTCGACGAACCTGTTAACGATCTGGAAAGGCAATCCTCAATCCAATTTTACGGTGACGAAAGGTGATGTCAGACAGGAACAGTTCTCTGGTCGGAATCTCTCTGCTTCGGGAAGCCGTTTTTCATCGGGCCTGATGTTCCACCAGTGAGTAAATCTGGCGTGTCGGACTGCAGAACGCCGTTCTGATGAAACGTTTGCGAATATCGCGGGCATCACGATTTTGGCGACTGTCGACCCAGGGGATAACCCGCAAACGCTCCGTGGTAGGCAACTTTTGGCGCGGGTAGCACGTATTCACCTTCTAAGTCGGACGGAGTTTGAAGTTCTAGCGGGTTTCCTTACTGACCCGATTGAATCCCGAAACCTGGATTGCGATTATCTAACCATTGGGGTTCTTGTTTGTGAGACAGCATTCAGACCCATCATACACCCGTCTGGTTTCGTACGAGAATAAGAGGTCTTCAGAGTGCCCGACCCCACGTTTCTAAATAAGTCTGTTCTGATCGTTGAAGATGAGGAAATCATCCGCGATACGCTGTCAGAGTTCCTTGCCAGCGAAGGGTTCGAAGTTGGCACCGCTTCGAATGTTGCTGAGGCTTTAAAGCTGGTCCGGGAGCGCGATTTTGACGTCGGCATCTGCGACGTCCAGCTGCCCGATGGTGATGGAGTTCAGCTGTTGCGAAGACTGCATCGTCTGAACCCGGGGATGTTTGTGCTGATTATTTCGGCGTACGCCACTGTCGAAAATACGGTCGAAGCCTTCACCGCCGGCGCGTTCGATTACCTGATCAAGCCCGTCGTGTTTGATGAACTGGTGAATCGGTTGAAGCGTTTGTTTAGTTTTCAAAACCTGTATCTTGAGAACCAGCGGCTGCGTAAAGACCTCGACCGTCGCGGCGGTTTCGAACAGATCATTGGCAGTAGCCGAGTTCTGCAGGACACGCTGAACACGATTCGCAAAGTGGCCGCAACAAATTCCAATGTGCTGCTGGTGGGCGAAACCGGCACTGGCAAAGAGTTGTTCGCTCGCGAAATTCACATGGCGGGCCCCAACAAGGACGAAAAATTCTTGGCCGTCAACTGCGGAACGCGACCTCCCGAAGTGCTGGAGGCACAGTTGTTTGGCGTGGAAGATGGTCAACCGGGAATTTTCCGAACGGCGGGCAACGGCACTGTCTTTTTGGATGAGATCGCGCAATTGCCGCTGGGAACGCAGTCAGAACTGCTGCGTGCGATCGAGTACGGTGAGATCACGCCCGCCGGAGCATCCGAAACGGTTCAGGTGACGGCCCGGATCATTGCCGCGACGTCTCGAGACCTAATGCGAGAAGTGCAGGATGGACAGTTTGCCGAAGATCTATTCTACCGCATGGATGGCGTAAAAATTCGAATACCGCCACTGCGTGAACGCCTCGACGACATCCCGGAATTGGTCGAGTATTTTATGGCTCGCCATTCGGAAACTATGGGCAAGCGAGTCACCGGCGCGACCAGCGAAACCATTCGCACCTTGATGGCCGCACACTGGAAAGGCAACGTGCGTCAGCTGGATAATGCCATCGAACGTGCTGTGATGATGTGCGAAGTCGACGAAGTTCAACCCCAAGACTTGCCACCAGACCTGCTGGGTCTAGGAACCAGCCTGCCAGATACCGATGACCTGCGTTCTGCTTTGCGGCATTACGAACGCTTGCATATCACACGCGTACTGAAGCAGTGTCCGGACAAAAAAGAGGCCGCAAAACGGCTGAAACTCGGTCTTTCCAGCCTGTACCGTAAGATCGAAGAACTGAAGATCGAATTGTGATGATGACCACGGAAGAGATTCAGCAGTGCATCCCGCATCGGCCGCCATTTTTGTGGTTGGATACTGTCCAGGAAATCAGCGAAACACGAATCGTGGCCACGAAGTACTTGCCACCGGACTTGCCGGTGTTTTCAGGCCACTACCCGTCGTTTCCAATCTTTCCCGGTGTGCTGCAATGCGAAGCGTGCTTTCAGGCCTGTGCCGTGCTGATCTCCAGAACAGCAGACATCAGCGACGGCCAAGTGCCTGTGGTGACGCGTCAAAACAATACGCAGTTCCGAAAGTTGATTCGCCCCGGCGACACCATTCAGGTTGAGGTGGAACTCACAGAACACGTGTCTAATGCGTACTACATGAAGGGCCGCGTGACGGTCGACGGAAAGGTGACCGCTCGGCTGGAATTCGTGTGTGCAACAGCCGCGATCACGTAGTCGCTGCCGTTGCCAACGCTGTTCAAATCTTGCGTGTCGGCCTCCGGCCTCAATCAGGCGGTCCACTGTCTATCCGGGCGGGTTCTTAGCAGGTTCGCTTCTGCGTCATCAATGAATGCTTCAGTGACGGGATCCAGTTTCAAAGTGCGTTTCAAAATCCATGCCAAAGCCGCTGCGTGGCAGGCGATGTGAGAACGACGCATGACATCCTGATTGGCAACCGTGGTGCCTCGACTGCGAACGTTGGTGAAGAAGTTTCGGGCATGAGCGGACACGTCCAGCCCGCGCACGCGTTTCGCAGCATCGGGTTGCTGCTTGAGCAGTGATTCTGGATTCACCACGATCTCACCGCTGTCGCCGGTTTCCACCCCGCCTTTTTCGCCAATAAATCGCACGGGGCAGGTGCCCAGTCGTGTGATGTAGTGCGGCGAACGATCGCCGAATGGTTCCTTCAGAAAGTCGATGATCAGCTGCACCCCGTTCGCATAGCGACACACAATTTTGTCTTCGAGCGGTTCGTATTCAATCGGCAGCGTGTCATCTGCTTGATTGGCCCACTGACACAAATCGACAGTGTGGGCTCCCCAATCGAGCAGCCGTGCGCCCGAATCGAAATCCCATTGTCCCCGCCAGCGGCCGTCGACATAAGCTTGGTTGAATGGTCGCCATGCAGCCGGCCCCAGCCACATGTTCCAATCACAGACGTTGGGATTCGGAAGTGCTTGAGCTGGCAGCCAAGTATTATCCAGCACGGGGATGTAAACCGAGGCGTGCAGCGTGTGGATTTTGCCCAGTTGTCCACTGTGTGCCATTTGCACCGCCTGCTGAAAATTCGGCACGCTGCGACGTTGTGTTCCGGCTTGGAAGACCCGTTTTTCCGCGTGCATTGTGTCGGCCAACTGCTGACAGTCTGCGATCGTAATGCCACACGGTTTTTCGCTGTAAACATCTTTTCCAGCCTTGGCAGCTAGCATGGAGGCAGCGGCGTGCCAACGATCTCCAGTGGCAATCAGCACGGCGTCGATATCTTTACGGTCCAATAGCGCACGGAAATCTGTGTGCAGTTTTAGGTCTGTATTTCCGTAATGATCGTCGACCAGCTGCTTGCCTTTTTGGCGACGTGATTCCTGAACGTCGGCGATGGCCACACAACGGATGTCGTTGAATTTCAGCATGGCCGTCAGGTCGTACGTGCAACGCGGGCCGATTCCGATGACTCCTAGGTTGATGCGTTCGTTGACGGACGTCGATTCATCCGCCACGGCAGAAGTCGTCGGCAACAGCGTGGCGGCGGCCGCCGTCAGTAGAAACGTTCGCCGATCGGAGTTCGTGATTTCGTGAGGCTGGACCATCAAAGTTGCTTTCCTAGACTGAAATTTAAGGAACCATTGCAGCTGATTCGACACGATTCTGCCGTCAGATGAAAGTCAGATGGCCAGAGATGCCGTGATCGCGTGTTGATTTCAGGCCAAGGGTGGCTGTTAAAAGTTGGCATGCCCAGTGTTTTTCGTTCAATCGTGGCATGTGTTTTTGTTCCGCGACTAGCCCAGAGGGCGGCAGCATGAACGTATGAGTTGCTTTGGTTTCCTTTGCTGATCCAAAGATCTCTCCACCCCGTTTGGGGTATTGAGCAGGTGCGATACCGTTGTTGATCCGTTGTTGATCCGTTGCTCTGGTGGCAACTTGAATCCGTCTTGCCCAGCCCTCGAACTCTATGGCGTGTGATGCCGCCGTCCCCCATGGGTGCGCGACAGGGTTCGTCAGGTGGCGGATTTTTGGGCGGCGGGATTTTTGGAGCCGACGCTGCGACGCAGGCCAGTGCGGTTTTTGGATCTTTCGTTCCAAAATACCGAAAGCGGGTCCGTTCCGCTCAGGTTGTCG
>JBDNHJ010000003.1:0-9038 GCA_041688835.1 Fuerstiella sp. | reverse complement strand
GGAACGAGGTGGGCAAAACCAATTGGAATGACAAAGGCATGCCTAAGTACGAATCCACGTTTTCAATGGAATAGTAAGCGGGCAGAATGCAGACCACCGTCCCGGAAGTGATGGACATTTCTGGCGAAACCGAATCGACTTTGAAGGTCTACGACTTTAATGCCACGCTGCTGCATCTGATGGGACTGGATCATGAACGCCTGACATTTTATCATAACGGTTTGGAACGGCGTCTGACAAATGTGCATGGGCACGTTGTCGAAGACGTGCTGGCTTAGATCAGTCACAATTTGCGGCATTGTCCCGTCGCGTGGAAGAATATTGCATGTCCGGACACCAAGACCGACGACTCGACGCAGACGAAATGAACATGATGGGCACGACGTCCCCTTGTTCTTATCTGGCGGGTCGGCGTTCGCAGATGCAGTATCGGTTCGCGATGTCGCTAACGGCGGATCGGTATGAGCACTTGCTGGAACGCGGCTGGAGACGATTCGGTCGCACGCTGTTTCGACCAGTGTGTGAATCGTGTTGTGAATGCAGAAGCCTGCGAGTGGACTTGGGCAGTTTTCGACCGACGAAGAGTCAACGAAAAATTCGCAACAAGAATACAGATATCGAACTGCAGATCGGGCGGGTGGGCGTTTCCCCAGAGCATCTGGATTTATACAACCGCTATCACCTCGACATGCACCATCGTCGGGATTGGCCGTTCCGTGAGATTACGGCTGAACAGTATTTTGAGTCGTTCGTTGAAGGCGAATATCCGTTTTCCTGCGAATTTCAGTACCGGCTGAAAGGCAAGCTGGTGGGGCTGGGAATCGTCGACATGACGGATCGCATGATGTCGAGTATCTACTTCGTACACGATCCAGAGTTGCGGGACAGAGCTTTGGGAACGTTGTCGGTGCTGCGCGAAATCGAAGCGGGGCGCAGCAGCGGCCACACTGCACTGTACATGGGATACTACATCGCCGACTGTGGTTCGATGAACTACAAGAACCGATTCAGCCCGCACCACCTTTTGGAAAACTATGTGGCTGATGATGAACCGACCGTGTGGAAGTTACCCGTGTCAGAAGATTCCTAACGGCTGATGCGAAGCTGTCTTCAGTCCTCAGTCTTCAGTCTTCCTTGGTGGGGTGAGTTCCCAAGCGGTGAGCCATTTTTCGGACTGTCGTTCGAAACCGAATTCGTCCTTGAGTCGTTGTTCCATGTCTGGAAAGTGGCCGGCCCCATAGAAGACGCCGATTTTTTTGCGGCGTCGTTGCAGCTGTTGTTTCAGCACATCAAAAGCTTTGGCGTTGCGTTCTGTAATGATGGTGGACGTGCCATCGGCTTCGGCGAAGGCCGTGCCTTCGTTGGCTTTTGACAGCTGAGCCGCAGCGATTCGGCGTACGCGGAACACGCGATCGTTTGCGAGTAGTGACAGTGCGAAATCCAGATTCTGAGCGATCGGATTCAGCTTCTGTTGCTCAAGTGCGGCCTTCCCCATTTCTCGACTAAGGATTTGAGAAAACGATTCTCCACGGTTCGCCATGGACGATTCGAATTCTTCCTGAGTCATATCGGCATGCACAAAATTGCGGGGCATGTAGTCGATCGATGACAGTTGGAAGCTGAGGCCCAACGCGTCCTTCATGCCAACCTGCAGAATACCGATTGCTGCCAGTCCGACTTTTGCATCAGACCATTCCTGATCGACATCAAAACGTCTCGCAGATTTTCCGCCTCCACCAGGTCGTAGTCCACGCCTGACCGCCGCTGCTGGCATCACTGCTTCGAACAGCAGAGCATCGTACTTCTTAAATTCTTCGTTCAGGTCGTTGTAGTATTGTTCCTCACCCAAGTGGATCGCGCCGACAAGATCGACTGTTGTGCCGGGGTACTGCTTGGACGCTCCGAAGCGAATAATTGACGTTTCCAGTGCGGCTGCGATGTTCCGTTCGTCACGCCGGATGCGGACATATTCGAGCTGTGGCGTTTCTTCTATTTGGCCAACAGCATCGTCTGCTGTGTTCGACTTGTTCTCCTGTGTTGCTGTCTGGGCAAACAGCGTTGTCGAGCACAGGGCGGTCAACAGCAGGCCTTGAAGAAATGGACGCATGGCGGACTTTTCAGTGGAAGGAACGAACGAACGGTCGCCTCATTTTAGACCCCGACCGCATTTACGGCGACCCTAACTTGCCACTTTGCAGCAATTGCAGCACCACATCGCCCATTTCCGAGGTCGAAATCGACGGCCCGCCGGCGGCGATGTCCTTTGTGCGATGCCCTGCTTTCAGCGCAGCAGCCACGATTTCTTCGATCGCCTCAGCCTCAGCCGTCAGGCCCAGCGAATGCCGAAACAGCATTGCGGTCGCGAGGAACGTGGCCAGTGGATTTGCGATATTCTGCCCCGCGATATCCGGAGCCGAGCCATGGATCGGTTCATAGAGTCCCGGCCCGTCGCTGCCGATCGACGCTGATGGCAACAGTCCCAGTGATCCGGGCAGCATCGAAGCTTCGTCTGTCAGAATGTCGCCAAACATGTTTCCCGTGACAACGACGTCAAAGTCTTTGGGGCGAGAAATCAAGTGCATGGCCATGGAATCGATCAGCACCACATCATACGCCACGTCCGGGAATTCTTCTTTCATCACGCGGTCAGCGGTTTGTCGCCACAACCGCGAGACTTCCAGTACGTTGGCTTTGTCGACCGACGTCAGCTTTCCGCGTCGTTGTTGAGCCGCCTTAGCCGCCATGCGAACAATTCGTTCGACCTCACCGGTTGAATACACCATCTCGTTGAACGCTTCTTCGCCGCTGGGGTGCGGTCGTCGGCCAGACTTACCAAAGTAGATGCCGCCCGTGAGTTCTCGAAAGAACAGAATGTCGGTGCCTTCCACGATTTCTCGACGCAGGGGAGATGCGTCGACCAGTTCGGCAAACGTCCGAATGGGACGCAGGTTGGCAAACAGTCCCAGTTCCTGTCGAATTTTCAACAGGCCAACTTCAGGCCGAGTCTTCGCAGTTGGGTCGTCCCATTTGGGACCGCCCACGGCACCTAGCAAGATCGCGTCCGATGCTTTGCACGCATCAATGGTGCTTTGTGGCAATGGATCGCCGAAGCTATCAATCGCGTTGCCACCAATGGGGTGCTCCGACATCGTAAAGGTGTGGCCGAACTTGCTGGCAATACCGTCGAGAAGCCGTTTGGCCTGAGCCACAATTTCGGGACCAATGCCATCACCGGGCAACAGGACTATCTTCGCTTCCATCAAAATTTACCTGAACAGATCAAGGGTTGGTGTCGCTCAAGGACAGATTGAGCATTCGGAATGAGACTCGCGATCGCCGATCATCGCTTATCAAAGGGCGACGCGAAACGTGCGACAAAACTGGACCGCACAGATTATGCCAGATTCCAGCCAATTCAACCGAGATGCTGTCACGGATATGGAATGAAACACATTTCGCCACGATCCGCTGAGTCGACCAGTCATCCAAGAACAGTCGCTGAGGTCGTCCGGGTCGTGTTAGGAAGCCTTGAGCTCAATCGGAAGCTGATCGATTTTGGCGGCAAGGATGAAGTCGTTGAGTGACAATCCGTCGATCGCGTGAGTCCAGATATCGATCGTCACGTTTCGATAGCCTACCAAGTGCAGGTCCGGATGATGCCCCTCGTCTTCTGCCAACGCGGTCACTTGCTTGAAGAACTCCATTGCGGCCACAAAGTTCCTAACGGTCCACGATTTTGTAATGCGATCCGGCCCCGAAAGAACCGACCAGCCTGACAATTCGGCGTTTTGTTGCTGCGATTCTTCGGCCGTTAGCTTGGGAACTCCGCCTTCGCAGGGAACGCATTTTACGGAACACAGTTGCTGTTGAGTTGATGGGGACATGTCGGTGGTGTTTCGCTGTTTGTGAAGGCGTGAAGGGACTTGGGGACGTCCGAATATTCGTGGGTGGCTGACGGTGAACCAAGAAAACGTGGCCTCAGCGGCACGATACAACTTGGAAGCCATCACTGCATTGTATCTGGTTCAGGCGGCACGCCCAGCGACTTTCCTCCGTCAATGGCGATTGACGTCCCGGTGATCATTTTTGCGGCGTCGCTGGCCAAATAGCCAATCGCTGCGGCGACTTCTTCTGGAGCAATCATGCGATCCCAAGCACGAGCCAGCGGGCTGGCACTGATCAGCTGTCGCACCACGTCTTGGCGATCCGTGCCGCCAATGAAGTTCTCTTCGATCAACGTCGTATGGTCCACTGGCCCTGGACAGACGGCATTGATGCGAATTTTGTCTTTCGAATGGCACAACGCCAAACTGCGTGTGAGCCCCACCAGCGAGATCTTGCTGATCGAATATACCGGATCATGCGTTCGAGGAAGCAGGCCCGCGTTGCTGGCGACATTCACGATCGATCCGCCAGATGCCTGCGTTGTCATTTGAGCAATCGCGGCACGGCAACCGAAAAAGGCGGCCTTCACGTTGGTGTCCATCACATTTTGCCATTCGTCTTCCGTCACTTGGTCGATTTGCTTGACCAATCCGATGCCCGCGTTATTGACCAGCACATCAAGGCAACCCGTTGCCGAAACAGCCGAGTGAATCAGTGATTCGAGATCCTTGACGCTGCGGACGTCGCCGACAGCCGTGGACACGCCAGCTTCACGGAATTTCGTCAACACGTCGGATGAGTATTCGCGATCACAAGTGAACACGTCAGCCCCTTGTGCGGCAAACATCAGGGCCGTTGCTTTGCCGATGCCACTGGCGGCTCCCGTGACGACGACAGTTTGAGAACTCTTCACAATTCTTCACCTTCGATCAACCAAAACGCGAGGCCACCCCTCTTCAAGCAAGCGTGCGGTGCCACACTAAGTTAAACGGCCAACACTGCGAGACGCAGCACGGGCATCGCCAGCACTGTACTGCTGCTGCGGCGATCCGAAACGCCCTAGGTGATGTCTTGGGGGCGATTTGCAACAAAATCTAAGCAAACCGCACAGAATGCTGTCGTCTGTCTCGTAAAACCAAGTCGCACTGTTTGTCTCCCGGCTGTAAAATCGCCAGACTACGCCAGATTCAGTTCGCCCTATTCTACGTTTCGATCACCACACCGATCACAGCCCCGTCCCGCACCGCATGATGTCAGTTCGCCCAATTCAGGTCCAGCACATCGACCACATTACACTGGTCGTTGAAAGCGTCGTGGCCAGTCGGAAGTTCTATGTGGACCTGTTGGGAATGACGGAAATTGGACGTCCGGCTTTCGATTTTGCGGGAGCGTGGTTTCAGGCCGGGGCGACTTTGATTCACTTGATTGAGGAACACGACCGCAGCGGCCCCGCAGGTTTTCCGGACGGCATCCTGAAAAAGAGCAGTCGCAACCACCACTTTGCGTTTGAAGTCGCAGATGCGTATGCAGCCGCTGCGACCTTGAAGCAGTTGGGAATCGAACTTGTTGACGATGCCAAAACGCGTCCGGATGGTGCCGTTCAGGTTTTTCTGGCGGACCCCGACGGCCATGTGGTCGAGCTATGCACATCAAACCCTTCATCCGCGCAAGTCATTGAACAGAACGGTTAACTGATGGCCAGAGAATTCATCATTTCCATGACGGCTGCAAATCGCATGGGGATCTTATCTGCCGTAACAAAAGCGTTATCGGATTTGGGCGCGGACCTGCGCGAAGCAAGTCAAACCGTGGTCCGCGGTTACTTTACGATGATTTTCAGTGCTGAGTTTCCGGACGCACTGGATGCCGAACTGGTGCGAGATCACCTCCAAGATTGCTGCAGCACCTTTGGCATTGATGTCAATGTGAAGGATCCATCGACCGAAAAGCCCGGCACGCAAACCAGAAAATCGTCCAAGCTGTATTCGCTGCGACTCGGTGGCGACAATCAGCCGGGTGTGCTGCGAGAACTTTCCGCAGCGATCTCAATGCAACGCATCGACATCGCCGGAATGCATGCCGTGCGAGCTCGCAAGGGAGATGGGTTTGAAATGGTGATGAAGATTTCTGTGCCGACGGATTTCGACGTCAACCAACTTCTGCATGATCTCAACCGCATCGGCAAACCCTTTAACATGACCGCAGATATCGCCGATTTTTCAGCCTGATCCGCTGCAAGGCTGTTTGCCGCTGAAGATCACGGGACCGACAACTGTCCCGTCGTGATTTCTTCGTTGCCTCCGTTCCCCGAATTGTCATGAAGCATTTGTGGCCCAAAACACCGCGAGGCCGCATCGCCCTTGGCCTTCTAGCGATGCTTGTTCTGCCTTATGTGTTCAGCAGAATTACGAGTCCTTGGCGTTATGTTGTCGTCTACTCCACTGTATCCGCATCAGCCCCGGTTTCAGCGGTCCGCGAGTACATACGAGTCGGCTGTTACAACATTGCACATGGTCGAGGAGTCGTGGAATCCAACTGGGCCGGCGGCGATGTGCGGGAACGTAGCGTTAGATTAGATGAGATCGCTGCGCTACTGCGACAAAATGACGCTGATGTTGTTGTGCTAAATGAAGTCGACTTCGACTGTTCTTGGAGTCATTCTGTCGATCAAGCACGCTATCTGGCAGACAAAGCAGGGTATGCGTACTGCGCAGAACAACGCAATATTGACTTTCGAGTGTTGTTCTGGAAATGGAAATTCGGAAACGCGGTCCTTTCCAAGTATCCGATCACTGACGTCCGAGTGATTCATCTGCCTGGGATCTCACGCGTGGAGTCGATCCTCGGTGGCAAGAAGCGAGCCATCGTTTGCGAAATTGCCGCTCCCGGAAAGTCGATTCAAGTCATTGGCACTCACCTATCGCATCAGAGCGAAGCGGTGCGCGTCGGCTCAGCCCGGATGTTGCTCAACATTGCCAAGGGTAACGATCGGCCCACAATCCTTGCCGGCGATCTGAATTCCACGCCGACTGGCTTCCCGGCGTGCGAACTCGACGCGAACGGCCAAAATGCGATGCAGACTTTCGATGATTCCGAATGCTTCCAAAGGTATCGGCCGATCCTGCCGCTGCCAACCGAGGATCTCACATTTCATTCCGTCACTCCAAGAATGATCATCGACTGGATTCTGATTCCCGCCAACTGGCGTTACCTCCAATACAGAACCGAAGCGTCTGCGCTTTCCGACCATCGTCCTGTGTTCTGTGATGTTGGAGCTTCGGCTCGACAAACGTGCCGGCAACATCAACTGCTCAACAACGCTTTCTCCACAATCCACGGCCCAGATACCAAAGACGCGAAGTCAAACTCTCAACGGTTGTCTCTACTGCAACCGTCCGGGGGTCACAACCCCTGATAAGACGCAAGGTAGCAGGCTTCACGGACACGGCCGCGCTCGGCGCAGGTCTCCAGACCTCGCCGCACGGCCGTCCGAAGCGTTTGGCGGCGGGTGACGAGACAATCGGCGCTGTCCTGCTAGACCTCGCCGCACGGCCGTCCGAAGCGTTTGAGCCACGCGAAATTGTTGGCCGCCGTCCGCTGTCGCACTCGACATTCGTCTTCTCGAAACTTCACGTCTAGGCACCAGCGAAGTGAGTTTTCAATAGCCCAGTGGCGGCATCATACAGGTTGCCTTGATTCCCTTTGAGCGCCAAAACGTAGTCGCCATGGCCTTGAATAATCTTCGCAGCGATGGCTCGCTGCGAAGATCATTGAAAACACCGTTGAAAGGCCGACGGCTTCAACGCGGCCAGCAGTCGCGCGATGGTGTCGTGCGACGGACTCCCGTGCGGCAGTTGGAGCCTCTTTGTGAGCCACTGTTTGTTGTTTTCGTCCCATGTTCCGATCGCCAGTGGCCCGGTGCCCAGTGGCCCGTCGGCTCCGGCGATCACCGCCATGCTGGAAATGACGATCAGGTCACCGAGCAGATGTCGGCGATTGATGTTAACGCGCGGGTCTTCCAAGGCCTGAAATTGTTCCAGCAGAGGATCAACATCCTGAAGACTTTTGGACATGGCAGTGGCCTGATAACAGACACGTGGGAGACTCAAAAATTCGAGTCACCGATCAGCGCCGAAATCAGCCTCAGCGCAAGCTCACCTAGGTCACGATAAGCCTCCAGAGTGCGAGTTGGCCCTGCCCACACGCACCAAAAAATGATGTCCCTTGTTCACAATGCCATTCCGGAAATCGTATCCGACAAACCCCGCGTCACCGCAAAACAGCGTGTTTTCCGGGAATGTTTCTGTTTTCAGCATGCCCAGCAGGTGCTGTCGTTCGCTGGAATTGGACGCCCCGGTTTTTCATGTCCACGGCATCTTCAGTCTCATGTGCCAAACCAAAGTCAACCACATCTGTGGCTTGACCGGAGCCGACAGTTTCCGACTTCGCTTCTTCTTGTTCTTCCATTTCGCCCGAGACTTGGCCGTATTGCGCAACACAAGACTCTTTGCAACACCGACTTCGTGGCAGCTCAGGTTCACGCCCGTCGGCCAATGATTTCCAAGAAATCAACACCGTTGAGGGGTGGGATTCTTCGGAACCTGCGGAAACAGCTTACTCTGCGGTGGCGATGGCGTGCTGGGTGGGTACTATTCGCTTGAAATTTCGTTCAATTCGCTGGAGTTGCGTTATCTGCACCAATCAAATCTGGTGCCGGCCTTTCAGCTGAATCACTTTCCGGAGCTATAGAATCGTGGCAGAATCAGTCGTTCTCGCGTACAGCGGTGGTTTGGATACATCCGTCCTTGTCGGTTGGTTGCAGGACAAAGGGTACGACGTTCACTGTTTGTATGTCGAACTGGGACAGCCGTGCGAAGACCGCGAAGCCATTCTGAAGAAGGCTTTGGATATTGGAGCCAAGACGTCTTTGCTGATCGACGTCCGCGAAGAAATGTGTCGCGAGATTGCGTTTCCTGTTCTGCAATGGCAGGCCAAGTACGAAAATATTTATCTACTGGGCACTTCGATCGCCCGCCCGTTGATTTCGAAAGTCTGCTTGCAACGCGCACGCGAAGTGGGTGCGGTGGCGTTCGTACACGGAGCGACCGGCAAAGGTAACGATCAGTGTCGCTTTCAGCTGGCTGCGGAAGCTC
>JBDNHJ010000128.1:0-17451 GCA_041688835.1 Fuerstiella sp. | reverse complement strand
TCAGTCAGTCAGTCAGTCAGTCAGTCAGTCAGTCAGTCAGACTAAAGAATCTCGCGGGGCACGTCAACAAAGTGCTGTGTCCCCATGGGGCTTTCCTCGAATCGCTGCACTTTGGCGACGACTCCGTGGTCCCGTTCCGCAACGGAGAAACCGTCCATTGGAGACTGACCGAAGAAGGATAGGGGCTTTTCTTGGACGTCCCGAGCAAGATCGTCAAGCCACATGAATTGCGTCATCCGTGTTGCTTGCCAACGTCTAGGCTTCAACGTCTAGGCTTCAACGGAGCAGTCGGACACGACTAATTGGGCGTGGATTCGCTGGACGATGGCTTCGATCCTTTGATTTTCTTCGAGTGGTCCGCCCGCGCGGTTTCTGACCACGGTGGCGGTCAGCACTCTTGTGCCCAGTTGATAAGTGGCCAGAGTCAGCGGCTCAAAGTCGGCCATGAACTGATTAAACTGAGCCGCCAGATCTTCGGTCACGTTGCCGATGGCTCGAAGGTACCATGTGAAGTGCGCCTGAGGTCTCAAACCCATCTCATTGAACTTTGCGACCACCGTCTGAATGTTCTCTTCTTCGCCGTAAACAATAAAGTCGGTGCCGCTTCTTTGATGACGAATCTCTTCGACGTTGACTTTTCGATCCGCAAAAATCTCCAGCAGCGAAATCAAAGCGCCCGGTTCATCGGGAATTGTGCCCGCGTGGATATTCACCGCCTTGATGGGCCGCTCAATGATGTACATGCCCGCCGGTAGATCGACGTCGGACACGATCGTGCGTGCTTCCGGTTGAGCGGGATCAAAAATGTGGACCGGCACGCCGCCAGCTCGTACCGGTTCGACCGCTCGAGCATAAATGTTGCCGGCTTCCGTGGCCAGCTCGTAATCCAGTTCTTTGACCGTTTGAGCTGCCGCGCCAACCAGCATGTCATCGGCCGTCAGGACGCCGGGTGTCTCTTTGCAGAAGCCGACGTATTCGGCACCCAGAGCGAGTCCCAGAAACGTGGCGGTCAGGTCCGACCCGCCTCGTCCCAAACTGGTCCGGTAGACGCGAGCGTAGCGTTCTTCCAGTTGTTGCTGCTGTCCCTGAGGCGTCTGCATGATCTCACGAAATTCGTTGTCCGGGTCATAGATTCCGTCAAACCCCGTGACGATAGGAAGGATGTCGCACCCCAGATACTGACCTAAAATTACTTCGCGCGAATGATCGACCGCTCGCGCCCAGTCGATGGTGGCAGACCCAAATCGATTGTCGGTATACAGTCCCAGTTCCATCGCCGTCACGGGGGCTGTCTTCAGAGGGAACTCGCCCTTGGTGTGCTTATCGTTCAGGTAGGCCGACATCACTTTCACCGCCAGTCGTTCTCCGCCGGTGACAATGACATCATCCAAGCTGGGAATGACTTCAAACGCCGACCACGCCATCGCGACGCTGTTTGCCAGCGAATCCACGTCGCCCCGGATTTCTGCCAGCAACGCCTGATTGTCGGACAGTTCCAGATCGTGAATAAGGTTCAGGTGAGCTCCCAACAATTCGGCTCGATACGCCGCGACGGCCTTCGAAAACGTGGGGCCCTTGGCGATGTACGCGCGATAGTTCTGCAGCAGATCCGTGACGCTGAACCTGTCATCCGAACCGCTGCGGCCGCGTCGATAAGCAGAGAAAACGGGGACGACAAGCTTTCCCTGAGACACCAGATCAGCGATCGTTTGCCGAGCTAGGCGAATTCGGCCTTGCTCTTTGGTCGCTCCGACTGTGGTTCCGCCGAATTTCAGCACCACAACGTTTTTGCGGCTGCGACGGTGGGGGACGCTGGCGAGTGTGTCTTCGAAAATCGTCGGGTGTGACATAGTAAAAGCAGAGGCTGTTGGGGAGAATCTGAGTAATGAACGGGGAATAATGGTTGGGATTGAATCGTCTGATAGGCTTCCAGCTTGGCTTTTTTCAGCATGACAGGCTGGAAGCCGATCCCACCGATTTGCCGCTCGATGCTTAAACGAATACCTGAACAACGCCCCGTTGGCCGTGCTGAGGAATGGGTTTGGATCTCAGTGCGACCAAGTCGGTATTGTGCAGTTTCGCATAATCGCCACAACTTTTTACGGAATTGGCGGCTCTGTGGTGGGCGTTACGATGCCAGCGACGATTTCACATCACATGTTGATGGTAACACACTTGCACGCAGAAACACATTGATCATTGGACGGACAGTAATGCGGAGTAATGCGGGCTGCAAACAACTTAAGCGCCCAACAAGCTATCAATCCACGTCTTTCCAATTACTGAACCAGCTACAAAACAAGAAAACTCCAAAGCCCACAAAGTCAATCCGCAGTAAAACACGGAAACTCAGCGGTCAGGAGTTTGTTGTTCGTGATTTCGGTTTGCGCCGTTTGGCCACGAACGACGTTGCCCCTGACCACTACAGCATTATTGGAGCGTATCGGATTCGGCTGCCAAGAACGTGAAATCCCTAGGGAGTCTCCCCTGAGTTCACAGAGGTAACCGTTCCAACGCCGCTCCAGATCCGCGCACGGCAGCTTTTAGACCTCACCGCCGCCTCGTAGCCAGCAGCCGGAATTTGAAAAACCTAAGAATCTTCAAATTCCTAAGGGGTAACGAGGGAAATCGCTCGTTTCAGACTGAAAAGTGAAGGGAAAAGTCGCTTCTGCCCAAACTTTTATTAGAGCATGAGCGGCTTGCGACGATCAAACGAGGACTCTACCATGAAATGTAAGTTGAATTCTCACCAGCTCCGACACCGAAGGCGCTATTCATGGAGCGGCTTGGTTGCGTTATTTCTGTGCTTGTTTCCGGCGTTTGTCGCGGCGCAAGAAACAGAAAAGCGTATTGCCGTTGGACTCTATAAGAGCCCGCCCTTCGTGATGATCGATGAGGATCGGAAACCTACGGGGATGGCTGTCGATTTATGGGAAAGAATGGCGGAGGCGCCAGACCTTCAGACCGACTACGTCTACTTCGACAGCTTTAAGGACATTACCACGGCTACCGCCGAAGGTGCTGTAGACGTCGCTGTCACCAACCTGACGATTACGCAAAAGCGGGCCCTGACCGTCAATTTCACCCAACCTTGGTTCGACGCCGGCATGCGCATCATGGTGGCCGAACAACAGTCGGGCGGTGCTGGCGCGTTAATCCGGGGATTGTCCTCGGCGGGGCATCTGAAGACTTACGGCTGGATGCTGCTGGCCATCATCTTCGCGACCTTCGTGGTCACGCTGTTCGATCGTCGGTTCGACCCGAACGACCCCAAGCGTTGGCGAGATGGGCTGGCTGAAGGTTTGTACACGACAATGTCCGTTGCCACCTCTGGCAAGCCACCGTCCCGCAGCAAACTGTTCGGATGGTTTGGGCGGCGCTGTGGCTGGTCTGCGGCATCGGCGTTCTCGCTTATGCCACCTCGTCGGTCACCAGCGTGATGACAACCTTGGCAATCAATGGCCCCGGTGACTTGCCCGGTAAAACGATTGGTGTGTTTAGCGGCAGTGTTGCCGAGGACTTCGCACAGACTTTCGGGCTTCATTACCGCTCCTATCCCGGAATTGATGAGTCCGTTACGGCGCTGCATCCGGGCGTATCGATGCACTAGTCGCGGACGCGCCCGTCATGGAGTGCTACGTTTTCACCCAGCCCAAGAGCGGTCTATCCGTGGTCGGCCCCATCTTCGAGCCGGACAAATATGGCTTCGCCTTCCCGCTTAACAGCGCACTCCGGAAACCGATAACCGTCGCACTTTTGGGGCTGCAGGAGGCTAATGTGATTGAAGAGCTTCGTGCGAAATACTTCGGAGATAAGTGGTAGTGACGGCAGAACTGCCAGCTGTGGACATTCAGGGGATCGGGCACATCCGCATTGTCAGAGGGCTCCGCATTTCGCGAATTCTGGGTAGATTGGCGAGTTTCGTCCAGCACCACAGAAGAACTGTTGGGCACACAGCACTTTAGGATGTTGAAAAGACTGCTGGCGACAGCAATTTAGGATATTGTGGGCGAATTGGCAACGATTGTGACTGAACGAGGCAGAGCCGGATTGGCATGAGATTGGGTGGTCCATTGTGGAAAGCACGACGCTGGGAGCGGCAACCGGGGCGGCTTGAGCGTTTGATACGCGAAAGTCGCGCAGCGGTGTCCACAGCCGGGGAAGAAAACAGGGCGGTGACATGCCCCCACGAGTTCGGAAGCGGTGCGAACTGTCGTTCGTTCGCGAACGTTGTTTGCCGATTTGTCGAACGGAATTCCGTCCGTGTCAGCCAACGTTGTCAAGACAGCTCACGAGAAGTATCAATCGCGGTGTCCCCTTTGGCAGCCAGCACTGGACAACAGCCATTGTCAAACGACTGGGGCTGGAGTCGACAATTCGACCGCGACCTCCGTCTTCCTTTCCGGTCGTCCGAACTTGGCAAATAGTGGCGGCAAGACCAGCAGGTTTAATAGCGTCGACGTGACCAAGCCGCCCAGAATGACGAAGGCCATGGGGTATTCGATTTCTTGGCCGGGTTTGTTGCCCGTCATTAACAACGGCACCAGCGCGAGTCCCGTGGTGAGGGCGGTCATGAGGATCGGAGCCAGACGTTCTTCGGCTCCGCGAATGATCAGTTCTGGCCCAAAGGGGACGCCTTCTTCTGTTTGCAGATGTCGATAATGGTCCATCAACATAATGCCGTTTCGAGCGGCGACTCCCAACACGGTCACGAAGCCGATCAGTGATCCCAGTGAGACGACTCCCCCGGACAGGAACGCACCTGCGACTCCACCGACTAACGCGAATGGCAGGGTCGAGAAAATCAGCAGCACGGTTCGCATGGACTGAAAGTCCGATTGCAGCAGCAGCAGAATGCCCAGCAGCGAAAAGACGGTCAGGCCCAATAGCCGCTGGCGAGAGGCTTTGGCTTCTGCGTATTCGCCGAGGAATTCCGGGTGATATTCACTCTTAAATTTCACTTCCTGCAGCACGCGTTCCTGAATCTCCGTCGCGACGCTGCCGAGATCTCGACCATCGACGTTGCAATAGACGTCCAGCTTGCGAGTTGACCCCACGCGTTTGATTTCGTTGGGTGCCGGTTGCACTTCGACATCCGCAACATCGTTCAGTGGCACTTGAGCTCCCGAAGGCGTATCAATCAACAGTCGCTTCACCGAATCGATATCTCGACGAACAGATTCGTCGCCCCAGACCATGACTCGAAAAATCTTCTGACCTTCGTAGATTTCGCCAACCTGAGTTCCTCGAATCAACGTGGTTGTTGCGGAACGGACGTCGCCAGGTGTCAGCCCGAATCGAGCGGCCGCGTCGGGTCTGAGCGTGACCACGATCTGCGGAATCAAGACCTGCGGTTCCATCTTCAGGTTGGTGACGCCGTCGATGGTTTTCATCACGTCTTCCACGCGCTGACCGTGTTCTCGCAGTTGTTCCAGATCCGGGCCGTTGATACGCACCACGATGGCTCCACTGGAACCGGTCAGCACTTCTTTGATGCGTTCTGTCAGATAGGTCAACAGGTCTCGCTTGAGTCCCGAATAGCCGTCGACCGCCGCCTGAACTTTCGCCACGGTTTCGTCGTAGTCAACATCAGGATCGATACTGATCCACAGCTCCGTAAAGTGCGGCCCATAGACTTCGTCCGCCGCTTCAGCGCGGCCGATGTGCGAACCAAAGTTGTTCACGCCGTCGATGGCACGTAGTTCTTTGCTGGCCAGAATGGTGACTCGGTTCATGGCTTCCACACCGATGCCCGGCTTTTCTAGGAAGTGCATCAAAAAGTCCGTTTCTTTGAACTTCGGCATCAGTTCTTCACCAAGCTGCGGCACGGCAATGCCGGTGCCGACAAACACCAGCACCACAAAGCTCAGGATCACCAACGGATATCGCACCAGCGACGGAAGGATGCGGACATACTGTCGCTTCAAAAAGACGGTGACCGGGGATTCTCGTTCTTTGCGATCCGCCGTTTTTGGCAGCAGCAGCAACGACAAAGCTGGCGTGACCGTCAGTGCAACAACCAGCGAAGCCAAAATTGCCAGAATGTACGACGCCGCCAACGGGCGGAAGAATGAGCCCGCCAAGCCTTCCAGAAAAAACACGGGGATGAGCGTCATTACTACGATCAGCGTGGCATACACAACCGCGCTGCGGACTTCGATGGAGGCTTCATAAACCACGCGGATCGCCGACTTCGGGTTGCCTTGTTCTGAGTTCAACCGCAAACGCCGCAGGATGTTTTCGACGTCGATAATCGCATCGTCCACGACTTCGCCCAACGCAATAATCAGCCCCGCCAGCACCATTGTGTTAATGGTTCCGCCTCGCCAATACAACACCATCACCGCAGCGACCAGTGACAATGGAATCGCCAGCGAACTGATAATGGCGGCGCGCTAGTTGAACAAAAACAGGGCCAGAATCACGATCACCAAGATGCAACCGATGACCAGCGAATGCGTCAGGTTTTCCAAAGCACGTTCGATAAACGTGGCGGGTCTGAAGATTGTGGTGTCGAAATTTACGCCGTCCATGGCAGGTTCCAGTTCCTGCATAGCGGCTTCCACCTGAGTCGTGACATCCAGCGTGTTCGCCCACGGCTGCTTTTCGACGATCAGCAGAATTCCCGGAACGTCGTTGATAATGGCATCGCCGATCGGTGGCGGACTGCCGATTTTAACATCCGCGACGTCACCCAGATTGATCGGCGTGTTGTTGCGAAACGCCACGATGGTGTCGGCCAGCTTTTCTGGCGTGTCAACGGACTGCGCGTGTCGCAACGCGATGCGCTGGTTGGGCGTGTCGATGAAACCACCAGACGTTGGTTGCACAGACTTCGTGACAGACTGCATCAGGGTGTTGAGGTCAACATTGTTTGCACGCAAGCGATCGGGATTCACCAGCACCTGAAACTGCTTGTCGTAGTCTCCCCAGATCGCCACGTTGGCGACTCCCGGAATCGACATCAGCCGCGGGCGAATCGTCCACTTGCACAGGACCGTCATGTCCATCTGTGAATGATTGTCGGACCACAGCCCGATCTTCATCGCTCGACTTAGCGACGACAGCGGCGGCAGAATGATGGGCTGATTGACAACAGTCGGCAGTCGCGCGGCTGCCTGAGTCAATCGTTCTTGCACAAGGTTGCGCGCCGTAATCAGATCGCTGCCGCGTTCGAAATACAGTTGCACGGACGACAACCCCAACACCGATTTCGAATGCACGTGATCGACGAACGGAATTCCGTTCAGTGAATTCTCGATCGGCACCGTGACAAGGCTATCGACTTCTTCCGTCGATAGGCCCGGAGCTTCGGTTTGAATCTCAACACGCGGCGGTGCGAATTCCGGGAACACGTCCAATGGAATGTCGTCGGCCGTACGCACGCCGACCACGATCAACGCCACCGCTGCGGCGACGACGATGATTCGGAAACGAAGTGCCGCCTGAACCAGCCAGTTCATTTGCCGGCTCCAAATTCGGTCCCGAATAACTCAGCCGCACCATCCACCACCACCGACGTTCCGGCAGCTGGGCCGAGACTCAACACAGCAAGTTCTTCTGTGGTAAATGTCACCGCCACGCGTTCACGACGGTATTCGTGGTCTGCGGATTTCACGTACACCCAACCGGTTCCATAGATGTCTCGCAACACAGCCGCACGCGGCACAACCAACGATTCTGTATCGCCCGTCAATGGAACGTGGACGGTCACTCGTTCGCCGGGTCGGAATCTGGATGTGATGTTGTCGACTTCGTAATACAGATCGACCGACGCAGACAATGCGTTGGCGGTGGGCGGGGCGGGAATGGGTTTCGCCGCCACTCCGTTAGATGAATCGGACAGGCCTGTGATGGACGCGGAAGCTGTGGAATTGATCTCACCAACAAGGCCGGCGTACACGGGAACGCGAATCCACAGTTTGTCCAAGTCTACGATTTCCAGCAATGGTGCTCCCGCATTCACAACCTGCCCGGCTTGTGCGGTCACGATCTGAATGATGCCATCACGCGGTGACAGAATGTCGATCTCATGCGCTTCGCCGGTGGTTGCATCCAGCGTGAGTTTGTCCAAGAGTGTCTTGCGTTCGCTGGCGGCCTTTTGAGCTTGGATCGCGATGTTCAGCGTGGCTTCTGCTTCGTCCAACTGACGACGGCTGCCCGCGCGATCGGCCAGAAGTTGTTTGGCTCGATCAACGGCGATTTTGGCACCGTCCACTTGAGCTTCCGCTTGCTTCATATCGCCGTCCGCTTGGATTTGGGAGGAAATCAGCGTGGCTTGAGCGTTCGCCATTTGAACTCGTTCCGCCGCGTTCGGAACTTCGCGTTCCGGTGGCAACATCGGAATCAGCTTGAACAACGGTTGATTGGCGACAACGTGTTGGCCAGCGACAGCCTGAGCTTCTTCGCTGGCGGGTAGCAGTTTTCCAAGCAGTGGAGCCGTCACGGGAATTCGTTTGCCATCGGGAATCATGACATCGCCACCGATCGACCGCGTGCGTGGCATCGGCTGCATCGCGGCTGGAACTGTCGAAATCTGCAGACGCGTTTCGGTTTCTGCTGTCAGCACAATTCGGTAGATGTCCTGTTCGTTGGGGTGAGCTTCCACAGTGGCTGGCTGGTCCGATTTCGCAGCCGCTGGTTTTGAGTTCTTCGAGCAGCCAGCAAAGCTAGCGAGGCCGATGCACAAAGCCAACGGCACAACGACCATGGAAGCCATTGTGGTGTATTCTGATTGCCGCATTATTGCTGCCATCCTGTTGTTATGGCTCCACCGTGGTCCACGGCAGTCGTCGTCTGTTTTGCTGTCTGCATCGGATCTGTTTTCATCGCGTCCAACTCATCGGCAATCCGTCGCAGTTTAGGCCCGATTCGTTCGTCGTTGAGATCTCCGCTGAACAGGGACGAACCGTCGCGAGAAACAATCAGGATGTTCGGTTCGCCAGTTTTTACCGCCGCTTGCGGAAATGGTTCAACCTGCGGAAGTGTCGGCGGATCTTCCGTAAAGTCCTGCGGGACCACAACCTGCTCCGGCACCGACGGCGAAAGATTGCGCCCCACGCTTCGATCGAGATTGGCGTGAGCACGACGCAAGTCAGCCATCAACTGCAGCTCTTGGGCGCGCGAATCCAGAAACTGACCGGTCGTTTGCAGAACCAGAAAATACGGGGCACCGCCATCGACGTACGCTTTTTGTGCAAGATCCACGGCTTCCTGCAGCGACGTCAGCACATCTGATCGCAGAATGGCAAGGTTGTCCGTCGCCTGTTGCGACTGCGAATAGGCGGTCTGAACTTCCATCACCACTTGGTCGCGAACAGTGTTGTAGTTTTGGACGGCCTGATTCACCGTCCAATCAGCCGTCAGGATTCCGCCCTGATTGCGGTCGAAGATTGGAATGTCGAAACGGAAGCCCGGCCCAAAGTTCGAATTGCCCGCTCCGCCAGAATTCGCATCGCCGACGACGTCGAATCTCAGCCATTGCCAGCGCGACACATCGGCGCGTTTTTTGGCGGCTTCGACAGCGAATGATGCCGCGCGCAGATCGGGTCGGGACAACATGGCTTCATCGATCAACGCTTGAAGTTCCAAGCCGGACGCATTGAACTGCGGATCATTGGCGATTGGCTGCAGCGATACTTGCCACGTTCCGATGCTCATCAGCTGCTTCAAACGGGCTTCCGCCTGAGCAACCGCGTGCTGCAAGCCGGCCGCGTCGGCTTGAGCTCGCAGGTAATCGATACGCGCGGTTGTGGCTTCGAGGTCACTGATGTCACCTGCGTCGAGTTGCTTCTGAGTCAGATCGGCGACGCGTTTGCGAACATCCACGGCTTCGTCCGCCAAGGCCGCGCGGTCGACGGCGAACATCAGGTCCGCATGGGCGACTCGCGTATCGCGGACGACATCCAAGCCGTTCTGCACAAGTTGTTCGGCCACGCGGCGGACTTCTTGTTCGGAAATATCCAACCGAATTTCTCGCAGCAGAAACGCATCGACCGGCATAAACAGGGCCCATTCCAGCTGCTTGGTTCCGCCCGGTAGCAGAATTTGAAACTGTGGATTCCTCAACAGTCCGGCCTGAACCAGATCTCCCCGAGCGATCCCGAGTTGTGCCAAGGTGGCGTTGAAGGCGGAATTATTCCACAACGCGACCGCCACGGCTTCTTCTGGCGTGATGCCATCATTGAGCAGCACGTCGCCCGGAATCGTCGATTCGCCGCCGCTTTGCGATGATCCCAATCCTTCAGAAACGCGTGCCTGAAGCTCAGCATCCACCTGTTGACGACCCGGCGCACAGCGCGTTGAGGAGCAGCCGGCCAATAGAGTCATCAGTAGAACGCTCACCACGCTGGTTGGTCGCCTTGCCCGCCTTGTCCGCGTGTTGTCCATGGGAACGATGCCTGAAAATGCTGGCTGTTGTGCAAACGGACCGCGCAACAACAGCAGTGACCGTCGTGATCCTACCCACCGCTATCGACGGCACAACAGTCAAATCAGATTAGAATGTTCTCATGTAACTAATCGTGCATATAGGTATTTCTGGCGATCAGCTACACAGCTCACAATCGACACAAACAGACCGGAATTCTGCCGCCGCCAATGCGCCTTGCTTCGCTGAATTTAGAAGGGGATTTGTTCCGTGCGGTCTTTTTGATCGCGGTGTGTGTGGCCCCGTGCGCCTTCCCTAATGCCTTCCCTGATGCCTTCCCTAATGCATTCGCTGGTGCACAGGCTGGCGATTCACGGCCTCGTGTTAAAGCAGGCGATTCGCTGTTCGAATCGCCGCAGCTATCTGACGATTTCTGCTTCCCGTCAACGCAGGCGGCCTATATTCATGCGACTTTTCCGGTTAAGCAGACCAAGTCGAACAGCGAAGTTCTACCGAATGGGCTGCTGTATCGATCGTACATCGCTGGGCCCAAGGAGTCTCGAATGTCCTCCGTGGCCAGCTATGACATTTCACAGAAAGCCTGGCGCTGGGACGCAGCCTTGGGTGGTCGAGTGGGTTTGTTTCGCCGTGACCAACCGGATTTTCTGAACCTCGATGCGTGGCAAATCGATCTCGAAGGTGCCGTGATGACCCGCCTAGATCCGCAGCAACACATGGACGTTGAATCAGCGGACTATCGATTCGGACTGCAGTGGACCGGTAAGCAAGACGATTGGGCCTTCAAGTTCGGCTACTTCCATATGAGTTCTCATGTGGGCGATGAATACCTGCTGAAGAATCCGACGTTCGAACGAGTGAATTTCGTCCGAGAATCGCTGGTGTTCGGAACGTCGCTGCAGACGACACAGCAACTGCGGTACTACGGCGAAGTCGCGTGGGCGACTTCCGTTAAAGGCGGTGCCAAGCCGTGGCAGTTTCAGTTGGGTGCGGAGTATGCGGCCATCGCTGAGCAGCCAACTCGCGGAGCTCCGTTCTCCGCAGTGAATGTGCAACTGCGTGAAGAAGTGGATTTTGCTGCGGGAGTCACCGCGATGACGGGCTGGCAGTGGACGGGACCGGAATCCGGTCGCACCATGCGAGTTGGACTGCAGTATTACAACGGCCCCAGCACCCAATACGAATTCTTCCGCCGCTACGATAACCAATTGGGCTTCGGCATCTGGTACGACTATTAGTGGTTTTCTGCCAGCATCTTGGCGGGCAGGCAAATCGTGACTTGCGTTCCGCTGCCTACGACACTGGACAGACTGATCGTGCCGCCGTGAGCTTCCGCGATGCTGCGACAGATCGCAAGTCCCAATCCGGTTCCGCCGGTGGTGGTGGCTCTGGAATTGTCGACGCGGTAAAACCGTTCGAAGATGTGTGGCAGGTGTTCAGCGGCAATGCCCCGGCCGGAATCTTGGATCGTGATTCGAATTTCATCCGCAGCGGAATGGCCTTCGATTTTCACCCAACCACCTGCAGGCGTGTACTTCACCGCGTTATCGACTACGTTCAAAAACAATCGTCGCAGCAACAGGCAATCTCCCGAAACGGCAACGCCACTGGTGAGCACGGAATCCTCGTCATCGCTCGCAATCGAACACCGCAGGCTGTCGTCGAGTTCGACTGTCACGTCTTTCTGAATTGCCACGGGCTGAAAATGCGCCACGACGTCTGTCAATAGAGCGGCGATCGGGACATCATCGCGGGTCATCAGCTGTCCAGAATCGCCGCGAGACAATTCCAGCAGCTGTTCGGAAAGGCCGCAAATTCGCTCGGTGTCTCCCAGAGCGCGCGTCAGAGCTGCACGATATTCTGCTTCGGTTCTGGGTTTCCGAAGGCAGACTTCCAGTTCATTTCTTAACAAGGTCAAAGGTGTGCGAAGTTCGTGTGCGGCATCGGCCGTGAAGCGTTTGAGTTCTGAGAACGAATCGTCAAGGCGGTCCAGCATGGAATTGATCGTATGCGAAAGCTGGCCCAATTCGTCGTAGTGATTGTGCGGAACGATGCGGCCTGTCAACTGACTGGCAGAAATCGAAGCAGCCGTCGCAGCGATCGATTCCACCGGCCGAAGTGCCCGACGAGACAAAAAGTATCCGCCCACTGCGGCGCAAATCTTGGCGATCGCGCCTGCAAACACCAACGCGAACAGCAGCTGTTTCAGCAGCGACCGGTGACCGTCTTCCGTGGCGGAGATCCACAATTCGCGGGGCACTCCGAGCACTGTGGTGTGGACGAACAAAACACGTCGGCGACCGATTCCCGAAATTTCGACGCTGCGAGCTTCTTGTCCGCGACCCGCAACCACCGACAACTCAGCATCCGCCGCAGTCAGCAGCTGACTGCGCATCAACAGCCGGTCTTCAGTGGTCCGCAGTTCGAATTCGAATCCATGCGGCTCATGCAACTTCGACCACAGACCCACGTTATCGCGCAGTGATTCGTCCGTTGTGGAATCATCGATCGCCTGCTGCAGTTCGGCTAGTTCTTCGCGAAGTTCCATGTCCAGCTGTTGTTGAATCCAGCCACTGGTCATCGTCCACACAAGCACGCTAAAACCGATCAGTAGCAGGCCCATGCTGCCGCCGTACCAGATCGTCAGTCGCCAGCGAATTGGCATCTGCCTCCAGCAACGCCGTAGCCCTTTGACCGGACGTTCAGCCTTCGTTTTCGCAGCACGTGTTGACGCATTCATACGTCGCCTCGCAAAACGTACCCTTGTCCGCGGACAGTGTGAATCATTCGCGAACCGCCATCGGATTCCAGTTTTTTGCGAAGATAGGCGATGTAAACGTCGACCACATTCGTCAGGCCGGGTTCTGGATCTTGCCAGACATCTCGCGACAAAGCGTCGCGACTGACCGTCGTTTCGGCCTGCCGCATGAGGTATTCCAGCAGCGCGAATTCGCGAGTGCTGAGATCTAAAGTTCGTCCGCTGCGGGAGGCCACACGACCGACGGCATCGAGTTCCAGACTGCCGACTCGCAAAGCCCCCACGCTGGTGGGGCGTCGCAATAAGGCTCGCAGTCGGGCGAGAAGTTCTTCAAAGGCAAAGGGCTTGACTAGGTAGTCGTCGGCGCCGGCATCCAGCCCTTCGACGCGATTGCTGACTGAGTCTTTCGCCGTCAATAGTAGCACGGGAGTGCGATTGCCGGTACGCCTGAATTCCTGCAGAAGTTCGATGCCGCTGACTTCCGGCAGCATCCAGTCTAGGATGACAACGTCATAGAGTTCGTCGCGCAGTTTTTGTTGAGCCACCATTCCATCGCTCGCCGTGGCAACGACATAGCCGTCCTCTTCCAGCCCTTGCACCAAGGACCGAACCAGTTTTGTTTCGTCTTCAACGACGAGTATCCGAGGGCACGACGGCGGGTTCTGCATCTTAATATTCTGCTGAAAGCCGGCCGGCAGCCATATGGCAACAGTATTAGAAATCATTAATGAACGGCCAATGGGTCTAGCCGGAGATCGCGACTGGCGATATTTATCCCCGTGGATCGACAAGGAATGGTACAGGAAGTGCCAATGTCATCCACTTCACACTGCGATAGAAGGATTCTTCGCATGTCGTCCTGCGAACGAAATCGGCTGCTGGCCGCTGCAATTGTGACGGCCGGGCTGATTTTCTGCTATCCGTTGCTGTTGCCCACTCCACTGCTGGAACCGGACGAAGGCCTGCACGCGACGATTTCGCAGGAGATGCTCGAGCACCACGAATGGGTACTGCCGACCTTTCAGGGCGAACCCTTTCTGGACAAGCCGATCCTGTATTTTTGGGCGCAGATGGTGTCTCTGAAAGCATTCGGCATGAATGAATTCGCCGTCCGTCTGCCCGGATTGTTGTTCGGACTGCTGGGGGCGATCACCACCGGACTGCTGGCGGCACGGCTGTTTGATTCTCGCACAGGTTGGTTCGCCTGCCTGATGTCGATGACCATGTTTATCCCCCTATCGCTGGCTCAGGCGGCAGTTCACGACGTGGCTTTAGTGCCGTGGACGAACCTCGCGCTGTTGTCGCTGTGGGAACTCGAACGAGCCACTCTTCGTCGCCGCCAATTCCAATGGCTATCCGCCGCCGCGTTTATGTTTGGCCTGGCTTTCCTGACGAAGGCACTGATCGGCGTGGCGGTCATCGGCGTGGGTTATGGATTGTATCTGTTACTAAGCCGACAGCTTTCCGTTGGCAGTTGCGTGCGAGTTGCAGGGGCCGTTGTGCTGGGAGCGATACTGGCGAGTCCGTGGTTTATCGCGATGGAATTTCGCGTGACCGGATATCTGTACTATTACTTTGTAGAACGCCACGTGATGGGTTTCGCCACAGCAACTCAACGACATGGGTCGTATCCATGGTGGTACTACGCGCCGTACTTCATCTTGGGAGCCTTGCCGTGGCTGTGGTACATCGGCCCGATGCTGCGAGACGAATGTCGAGCTCGAATGCAGGGCACACGTTTTACGCCAGAAATGGTTTTTGTGGTTTGCTGGTTTGTCGGTGGCCTGCTGTTTTTATCCACGGCGAAATCAAAACTGGTAACGTATTCGTTGCCTCTGTTTCCGGCCTTGGCAATCTTGAGTGCCGTGTCTTGGAATCGGTTCACCAATCGTCGCATGTCCGAAACGTCGTCGTCCGCTTTTCTGTGGATGCTTCGTGGATCAGGCGCTTTCGGGATCATAGTGCCGTTCGGAATTTTGTTGGTCTGCCAACAGATCATTGGCAATCAGTGGCCTCCACTGGCGTGGCTGACGGCGGCTCTGTTGTCGATTTTCTCAGGCGTGATCTGGCAGGCCATTGCACGGCAACGCATCCATGGGTCCGTGGAATTCATTTCGCTGTGGGTAGGCGGCATCGTGTGTTTGGTCATGACTTGGCCACTACAAATGTTTGCGGAAAGTCATTCCGAACGCGCGCTGGCGAATTGGATTAACGATCACCGCGAACTGCCAGAACACCTGTTCTTGATTGGCGAACAACCGGGATCCGTCATCTTTTACCTGACACCGCAACTGCGACAGCGTTTGCGGTCGGAACAGGTCACGTCAATCCGCATCGACGAGCTTGCTCAGACGAGCCACCTCGGCAGTGGGGCCATTCTGGCGGTCACTCAACAGGCGATGGTTCAGGCCAAGACGAAACATCTCAGGATACCCGGCTGCTATACAGAAACTGTCGGTCAGTTTCAGATCTTCGAAAACAAAGCGGACGTTTCTTCCGTGGTTCAGATGGCATGGAACTCAGCACAATGACACGCATTCCTCAAGTTTCCATCGTCGTCCCCACCTTTCGCGAAGCCGCCAACATTGCGGAACTGACGTCGCGCCTGTTCACAGCGATGAACGACGCAAAACTGGCAGCAGAACTCATCATCGTCGATGACAACAGTTGTGACGGTACAATCGAGCTTTGCGAAACACTGGCCGACCAATACAACGTGCAGTTGATCACTCGCACACAAGAACGTGGACTGGCAACGGCCGTGATTTGCGGAATGCGATCCGCTTCCGGCGAATATGTGGTGGTGATGGATGCCGATCTGTCGCACCCTCCAGAATCTGTCCCGCAATTGTTGGTGCCGCTGCAGTCGGACACAGGCAACTTTGTCATCGGCAGTCGGTACGTGAATGGTGGGTCGGTCGATGAAACCTGGGGACTGTTTCGCCAGCTGAATTCGCGCATCGCCGGTTGGCTGGCTCAAGGACTAACGACCGCCAAAGATCCCATGGCCGGGTTCTTTGCGTTGCGACGTTCGCAGCTGGGCGACATGTCGAATCTGAACCCGTGCGGCTACAAGATCGGACTGGAAGTCATGATCCGCCGAGGCTGCGATCGGATTGTCGAAATCCCGATTCACTTTGAAGACCGTAAACAGGGCGAAAGCAAACTGAATCTGCGAGAACAATGGCTGTACATTCAGCACTTGTTTCGACTGTATGCGTTCCGCTATCCGGAACTGTTGCGTATCGCAACTTTCAGTGTCGTAGGAATCAGTGGCATGATGGTTGATCTGGCCACGTTCCGCGGACTGCTGCCGATTCTGGGTCTGGCGGCTGGTCGAGCGATCGCGATTTGGATGGCGATGACTTGGAACTTCGAACTCAATCGCCGTGTCACGTTTCGAGAACCCACGGGATCGCACCCGCTTGGTGAATACTTCCGCTTTTGCACGGCGTGCATGGTGGGGGCAAGTTTGAGCTGGGCGACCTCACTTAGCCTGATGACGGCATCAAACACGTTTCACGCTCGCCCCATCGCCGCCGCGATGATTGGCACCAGCTTGGCAGCAGTCATCAACTATGCATTATGCCGCTTGTGGGTCTTTGGAAAACGCAAAGCTGAGCCGCAGCCGTCGATCGTGCCCGCCACCTGCATCCCCGCACCGAATGCTCAGCGTAACATCGCAGCATAGATCGCGCGTGAGCTGCCCAGCGATGTGCCCCTCGGCAACGGCGATCGAACGTGACTAGCCTCTTGAACATCTTCTGAATAGCGTTCGAAACAACTGGGGCGGCTGGCGACCCGGGACATTCTCTGCGCAAACGCTCACCCCACATTCGGCAACTAGGGACTCAGCAGATACTTCGTCACAAAAGCGGTTGCCCGCGTGGCTTCACCGGCTCCGGCGATGCCGTGGTTCACGACCAGTTCAGATGTGAGGCCGATTGTTTCCAGCGGGTGATCTAGATTCAAGGCGTGTTGAATCGGCACGATCACGTCTTTGTCACCGTAACACAGCACAAACGAAATGTTTTCATCGATACGTGCCGAGTAGGCTTCGGTAAAATAGATGCTTGCGGAGAGAATAAGGAGAGAGAATAAGGGGACATTGTACTTTTCGATAAAGTAGAATGGCCCTTGGAACGTTTCCTTTTTGCGTTTCCCGCTAAAACTTTGTGAGCACTTTGCGTTCTTTGACTTGCCACCACGCATCCAGTTTGGCGGCCAGTTCGGCAACGACGTCTGCGTGTTGTGCGGCAAGATTATTGGTTTCCGTCGGGTCAGCCAGCAGGTCGTACAACTGAGG
>JBDNHJ010000127.1:0-11414 GCA_041688835.1 Fuerstiella sp. | reverse complement strand
CAAGCGTGGGGGAGGGGCGCCTTGTGCGCCGACCCATGATTCGAGGGCCGTCAAACACGGATTTCAAAAATCCGGCACCCAAATCGTCATGGGAACACTCCGAAACAAAACGCATGAAATATCCGGGCTAGCCGCCGTGCCAAAATTCGACAACGTGCCACCGAGATGCCGTTAGGGAGAGTAGTTTAGCCGTTTAGCGGAAGGGCGCAAGCCGTCCGGTGACACGAAACCGGAGGGCTTGCGCCCTTCCGCGACATTTATTCAATTCTGCCGCGTGTGACACCGCTGCACCTGTGCGTGCGAGTCGTTCTGGCCCAGAATTCCGCGTCCTGCGCGTTCGCGATAAAGGTACGTCGCATGAATGAGCGATAAACCTTAAGATTCCACTTCGCTTGGTTCTAGTGAGGTTTCGATGACAAGGATGCCCCTCAACCAAATATTAACACTGCTGCTATTGATATCGCTGGTGGGTTGCGCGCAGTTCAAGCGAAGTCCACCACGGTTGGCGGTGATCCCCGCGCCGGCGTCGGACGCTCCTCGGGTCAGCCTGACGCGACCAGCACCCGCCGACCAGGCTGTGATTTCTACGGTGTCGAATCGTAGTGCTCCGCTGGTGACCGTGATTGATTCGCGGCCGGATGTACAGAAATTGTACTACCCCGGACAGACCGATCCGCATCATTGGCGAGACGCTGTGACGGTGTTGCCGCTGGAGAGCTTTCAGCCGGGATTCAACGAACTGTTGCAGCAGAGTTTGACCACAGCCCTGCAAAACCGTTCGCAATATCAGACGCTGGTGTGTGAAGTGACGTCTTTTCAAGTCGCACTGGACGAACGTGAGCGGGCGGAAAGTGATTTGCTGTATGGGTTCAAAACGTGGGACGACGATCGCGTTGAGCGCGAAGCTGACGAAGAACGAAACCGACGACAGGAGGAAGAACGTCGCCAAGAGCGCGTGCGGTATGGCCAAGAAGACGAAAAGAGGTCCGTGACTGACTCGATCGTGGGGTTTGTGTTTAACGCGGCAGTCGTCAAGCCAATTAAATCCGAAATGACCAATGCCAGCCGAGACCGGAAGCAAACTGTCTATCCGCAGACCATTCCCGATTCGTTGACGGAAGGCCTGCAGTCAGGGTGGAACTGCCAGCTGTCGGTGAATCTGCAAGCTCGCACAACAGACGGAGGTCGCGTCGACAACATCCCGATACAGGTTGCGACGCATCTGGCGAAGGATGATTCTCTGAGTGTCGAAGCGCAGATGCAGCGAATTGTGCTGGCCGCCGTTCAAAAACTGACACAGCAGTTGCAGCACGCAGCCGATGGGTAACGCCGAGCTGTGAAGAATGCGTTAGACGTTCTTTAATTCTGCGATCACATCGTCGACCGCGATATGTTCTGCCTGGCCTTCGAAGTTCAGGATCATGCGGTGCCGCAACACCGGGCAGGCGGCATTGTTGATGTCGTCTGTGGATACGTGGAAGCGTCCGTCCAACACGGCCAAAATTTTGGCGTACAGAATCAGCGCCTGAGCTCCCCGCGGGCTAGCTCCATAGCGCACAAAACGTTTCACGAGTTCGGTGGCGGTTGGTTGATCGGGGTGAGTGCCCAACACCATGTTGATGGCGTGCTTTTGGACGGCATCGGCCACCGGAATCTGCCGCGCGAGCTCCCGGAGTTGCAGAATGCGTTCGCCATTCATTACGGCACTGGCCACGGGAGCGTCGGTGCCGGTGGTTCGATTTAAGATGGTGGCTAGATCTTCGGCGGTGGGATATCTGACCAGCAGTTTCATGAAGAAGCGGTCCAGCTGAGCTTCCGGTAAGGGATACGTGCCTTCCATTTCTAGCGGATTTTGTGTGGCGAGTACCAGAAACGGACTGGGCAGTTTGTAGGTCTGGCCACCCACGGTCACGTTTCGTTCGGCCATGGCTTCCAGTAAAGCCGATTGTGTTTTCGGGGTGGCACGGTTGATTTCGTCGGTCAACACGATGTTGGCAAAGATGGGCCCGTTCTGGAATTCGAACTTCTTGACGCCGTCGGCATTTTCGACCACGATGTTGGTTCCGACCACATCCGCCGGCATAAGGTCGGGGGTGAACTGCAGGCGTGAAAACTGCAGATGCAGAGCGTCGGCCAGCGTGCGAACCAGCATCGTTTTGCCGAGTCCCGGAACGCCTTCCAGCAGCACGTGCCCACCAGCGATCAGAGCGGCCAGAACGCCGTCCACGATTTCCGCTTGGCCCACGATGACGCGGCCGACTTCATTGCGTAACTTCTGGAAGTCGTCGCAAAATTCCTGAAGCTGTTGTTTAAGCTGTGCTGTTTCCGACATGCGGTCGTTTTGAATTCTGATCGTGGGTTGAGGAAGGAGGACTGCGGGTTAGCGATGTGGTTGGTCGGTTGGGCGATGAAAAACTGTCGGATCTGCGGCATCTTGCCGCAGGAACTGAACTTCAGCAGGCTGCCGCCGATACGAAATGCGGACACCTAACCTTCCGACGGTGCATCAGCCTGCATGACCTGTTGAATCGATTCAACGGTCGCATCGCACAACTGCCGAACGGATTCCAGTGGCATTCCGGGCGCTGGCATCAAGACCACAACATCACCCAGTGGCCGAATAATAACACCTCGCTGCCGCGCGGCAATCGTGACCTGATGACCGGTTCGTTTCTCTGATGGCAACGATTCCATCGTCGCGCGGTCTTGGACAAGCTCAATCCCAACCATCGTGCCTTTTTGGCGGACCTGGCCCACATAATCGTGCCGAAGCAGCGGCTGAAGTTGTTCCGCCATCAACGTGGTCTGCGCATTGACGTTGGACTGCAAATTTTTGCTCTGAAACAACTCGAGGCTGGCCAGAGCCGCTGCGCAGCCCAGCGCGTTGCCGGTGTAGGTGTGGCCATGGAAGAACGTGCGACCATCTGCGGGAGCTCCTAGAAATGCTGAGTAGATTTCGTCGGTCGCCAGCGTGGCCGCCAATGGCAGATATCCGCCGGTGATTCCTTTTGCCAGACACAGCAGGTCGGGCTGCACTGATTCCTGTTCGCAAGCAAACATGGTTCCCGTACGACCGAAGCCGACGGCCACTTCATCTGCGATCAACGGAATGTTATGGGCTGTACACAGATCTCGCACATGCTTCAGATAGCCATCAGGATGAACCAAAATTCCGGCGGCTCCCTGCACAAGCGGTTCCATCACAAACCCTGCGGCTCGATCATGATGCTTGCGAATCTGACGCTCCACTTCGTCAAAACAATACTGCAACCACGATTCGGCCGTGTGCCCTGCCTGAATTCGAATCGCAACCGGCGACGGAACGGGGATCGTCGGAAACAGCAGATGTTTATACACGCGGTGAAAGACGTCGATACTTCCCACGCTGACAGATCCGAGCGTGTCCCCGTGGTACCCATTGCCAACACACAAAAACGTGTCCCGTTGCGGTTCGGGATTCTGTTTTTGATGGTGATATTGATACGCCAGTTTCAGTGCGATTTCCACACTGGTCGAACCGCTGTCGGAATAGAACACGCGAGTCAAATTTTCGGGCGTGCAGTCGACCAACGCCTTGGCTAACCGAATCGACGTCTCACTGGACAGTCCCAGCAACGTCGAATGACCGACGCGATCCAACTGCTGTCGAATCGCGTCGTCAATTTCGGGAACTCGATGCCCATGCACATTGCACCACAGCGAAGAAATGCCATCCAGATAGCGTTGGCCATCTGTATCGATCAGGTCGAAACCGTCTGCCCCCGAAATGATGGGGGCAAGTTCTTCGGCGTAGGCTGACATTGCCGTAAACGGATGCCAGACATGCGCATTGTCCCATTGCCGAAGTGTGTGGGAATCTGCTGTGTAGAAATCTGAGATGGGCATCGTGCTAAAGCGGTCGTACCACAGAGATCGGGCGCAGGTAATCGTTCAGCGTTTCTGGCGAAACAACACCGCCGCCCATTCCGCTTTTGCCAACACCGGCATACGGCACGCCATGCACGATCACGTTGTGAGCATTGATCCAGCCGTTGCCGGATTCGAATGATTCGGCCACTCGCGCACAGCGAACAAGATCTTCCGACCAGACACTGTTGCCCAAACCGTACTCCGTATCGTTCGCGAAACGAATGCCCTCTTCTTCGCTGCCGAACGGAGCCAAGTACGCCACCGGCCCAAAGATTTCTTCCCGTGCAGCGATGTTTTTCAATGAGCCTGCCAACAATGCGGGTTTGACAAAGAAGCCACTACAGCCAGCGACTTCGGCCGCGCCGCCTTGGAGAACCAGTTCGGCCCCTTCGGCGACACCTTTTTCGAGGTATCCCAGCACGCGTTCGCGCTGTTTGCTGCTGACGACTGGCCCCATTTGTGAACTCTGATCAAGCTGATAGCCGATGTGAACGGCCTGCATTTGATTGGCACATTCACTGACGAATTCGTCGTAAATGTTGCTGTGAATCAGCCATCGTGTCGCGTCGCAGCAGACTTGCCCGGTGTGAAATGTGATCGCACCGACCAGCTTGGCGGCGGTTTGTTTGATGTCGACATCGTCAAAGACAACGGCCGCGCCTTTGCCACCCAGTTCACATTTCAGCGGGACCAGATTTCGACCGCAGGCTTCGGCCACCAATCGCCCGACTTCTGGAGAACCCGTGAAGCTCATGCGGCGGAACTTCGGATTCCCAGCCACAGCTGCGCCAGCGGTTTCGCCCGTGCCAGTCACAACATTCAGAACGCCCGCTGGTAGCAGGTCGAGTTCCTGAATCACGTGGCACAGATACAACGCCGACAGTGGAGTGTCTTCGGCGGGCTTCAGCACGCAGGTATTGCCTGCTGCCAAAGCTGGAGCCAATCCCCAGCCCGCCAACAGGAACGGAAAGTTCCATGGAATAATGAAGCCGCAAGCGCCCCACGGATGTCGAGCGACCCAAGCTTCGTGGCCCTTGACGGCGATCACGTTGCGGTAGTTGGTTGTCTGAGCCAGATCGGCGAAGTAGCGGAAGGTGTCGACGAAGTTTTGCACATCGCCTTCTGCCTGCGAGTAAATCTTGCCACAGTCGATGGATTCAATCTGAGCGAAGATGGATTTGCGAGCTTCCACGGTGTCGGCCAGACGATGCAGCATCGCGCTGCGTTCGTTGACTGGCATTTTCGCCCAACCGCTGCCTTCGAATGCTGCCACCGCACAGTCCACCGCAGCATCGACGTCCGCCTTCTGCAGGCTGGTGACTGTCGCGATTGTCTGCCCTTTGCCCGGATCAACGACGTCAAACGTTTGCCCCTGCGCGGTCTCAATCCAAGCGCCGTTGACGAACGATTTGTGGAGCGACTTGTTTAAGAAGTCAGACACTTCCGGAAGCAATCCCTGAGCCGGAGCAGTAGTCGTCGACATGGCAATTTCCTTGAATATGAACAGAGATCAGGCGAAAGAATGACGGCGAATCGCCTCAAGCTACCATGTTAAAGCTTTCCCGCTGAAATGCCAAACGAACGGCACGATCGAACTCCGACACAGTCCATTTGCCTGCGACCGCTTCGAACTACCAAGGCCAGTCGTAACCAAGGTCCAGTGCCGGCGCGGAATGCGTGATGGCTCCGATACTGATTCGATCGACGCCCGTTCCGGCAATGCAGCCGATGGTTTCTAGGTTGACTCCACCAGACGCTTCCAGCAGGGTCGCCGCAGACAGTTCGTCACGCAGGACAACCGCTTGCAGCAGTTCCGAAGCCTGCATGTTATCCAGCAGCACGATCTCAGGCTTCGCCAACAGGGCGTCCTTTAATTGCTGCAAAGTGTCGACCTCCACTTCGACCGGCAAGGCGATGGACAACCTGTTCAGATAGCTGCGGGCTGCCGTCACAGCATCTGCCACCGATGCGTTGCCTCGCGCGGCTAGGTGGTTGTCTTTGATCAGCATGCCATCAAACAGCCCCATGCGATGATTGGTGCCACCACCGCAGCGAACCGCGTATTTGTGCAGCAGCCGATAGCCGGGTAGCGTTTTCCGAGTATCCAGAATCACGGCTTGGCTGCCTGCTGCCTTTTTGACGAACTCCGCCGTCTTGCTGGCGATGCCGCATAAGTGAATCAGAAAGTTCAACACCACGCGTTCGCCCGTTAGCAGCAACGGAATCGGCCCGGTGACGGTGGCGACAATGTCTGACGGCGAAACTTCAGTCCCGTCCGCCATTTTCAGCTCGACATTCACAGCATTCGCAGCCACGTTTTCTCGAACACACAACGCAGAATACACGCGTTCGATCAACACCGCACCGCTCAAAAAACCAGCATCGCGCACTACGATATTGACGCTGGCAGTTTTGTCAGCCGGAACCGTGGCTAAGCTGGTGAGATCTCCGCGTTGCTGCAGGTCTTCGTCGAGGGCTAAGGTAATGAGTGTATCTGCGGAAGCCAGCGTTTCCTGACTGCATGTCGGCATTGTCATCTGAGATTGTCGCGGAGTGAAAGGACTGGTGATCCCTCAAGCTTAACGCAACCACGCAAAGCGGTGAAGCGACTGGACGGTTTCCAAATGCAGCAGACGACACAGCAACCCAGCCGTTTTGGCGCTTGCCACGGACCCGAACAACCGTGGCGAGCGCCAAAACGGCTGGAAGACACGAACGACTTCAGACGGCTGAAGTGTTACGGAAAACCATGCTATGCTGCGTGCGACCGATGATCATCCAAACAGGCCGGACGCATGACATTCAGTTCGCGAGATGGCCGAATCGACGAAAGTATCGCGTTGTGCAATCAACGCGAATACTTTGCTCAATCTTCCGCACGGCTGCCGTCACCGCACATTTTGACGATCTTCGGGTCAAAGCGAGCCACCATTTCGACCAGATCGCTTTGTTCGGCCATCACTTGTTCGATGTTTTTATACACGCCCGGCACTTCGTCGGCACCGGCGGTCAAAACTCGGATGCCCCGTTTTTCGAGATTCTTCTGCGTTGCTCGAAAGTTGAATTGATCCTTGGCCTTACGCCGCGACATCACGCGACCAGCCCCATGAGCCGCCGAGTTCAAACTTTCCGCATGCCCGAGGCCTCGCACGACGAACGCAGGGTCGGCCATCGATCCGGGGATGACTCCCAGCACGCCTTTGTCCGCTGGTGTTGCACCTTTGCGGTGTACGACGATTTCTTGGCCGTTGTGAACTTCTTTCCACGCGAAGTTATGATGATTCTCAATGTCCTGTAGAACTCGCGCCCCCAACAGGCGTGTGACCAGACGATGAATTACGTCATGATTGGCGGCCGCGTACTCGCCCATCAAATTCATCGCCGCCCAATATTCCTGACCCTCGATCGAATCGACGTCCAGCCACGCCAAGCGTCCCAGATTCGCGTACTGTCGCGGCAGCATGCGGCGGGCGATATTCGAATACGTCGAGCACACGGCGGCGCCCGTTCCGCGGCTGCCGCTGTGGCTTAGTAGGGAAACATATTCGCCTGGTTCAAGATTTAAGTCCGGTGCCCGCTTCGTCAGCGTGAAGACACCGAACTCAACAAAATGGTTTCCCGAACCAGATGTGCCCAGTTGCCGGCGAGCTTTGTTTTTGCTTTCTCTGGTAATCCGCGACACCGTCCAATCAGCGTCCATGACGGCATGGTTCTGCGGCTTTTCGTGGACACTGCCAACGCCGAAACGAGTGCCGTTTTCCAACGCATTGCGATAATGTTCGAATTGCTTCGTCAGCGTCGCCACAGGCATATCCAACACCGACAGCTTCATGCGGCAGGCAATGTCGACTCCCACAGCGTACGGAACAACTTGGCCCCGCAGCCCCAGCACACCTCCGATTGGCAAACCGTAACCAATATGTGCATCCGGCATCAAAGCGGCTCCGACCGCTGATGGAATCTGACACGCATCTTCCATTTGTCGGAAGGCCCCGTCATCAATATTCTGCCCCCAAGTACGGTAGGAGATCGGCTGATGATCGATGGGCGTGACTTCACTCAACAGATCCTTCGCCAGCGCATCAAACAGTGGATCACCAACGAACAGTTCGGGATTTTCCGAAACCTGAATGATGCGTTGCTTGATCTGACTGCGAGACAATTCTCGCGACGCCGCCAGCGCCTGCACAGCAGCGATGGCGTGCTTAGCGCTGTGACGGGGAATGCCGAGTTTTTCTAATTGGCGAGCGTTCATAATAAATCCCTGACACTTAAACGTAGCCTTGGGTTCGCTGACCGACTGAATCTCTCCGCCAGAACCGCCGCCAGTCATCTGAATCGGCAAGAACCGCCGATCGGCAGTCGTCGTGGAATCTTGATCGGAGCAGCCGCTGTTCAATCATCCGGACTAAGAACTTTTTGTCGAGTGTGACGATTCCGCCGGTCGATCCCATCAATGAACGGTGTTGCGCCGTAAATATTGGTCAGCCACAGCCTTCCAACTTCTGTTGCTGAATTCTATCAGCAGCTGGACTCTGGAGATTCGAACAGATGAACCGCTTGCTCCATCAACAAATCATTGCCGCATTGTTTCTGGGCCTCTGTGTTGGCTGCAGTACCTTGCAGGGCATTCCGGGAAAAATGAAGTCGATGGTGAGTCGCGAGCAGGATCTCAACGATCCGCTGGCCAACGTGTCCGTTGATGTCAGCAGCGACTTTAAGGCAGCCAGAAAAGAACTCAAATCCGCCGACGACACGCTGCTCAAGTATGCTCAGATGCGAGAAGACATGGGGAATCATGACGTCGCATTGGATCGCTATCGCGAACTTCTGGCCGACAACCCGGACAACGTCAATGCTCGATTGGGCATTGCACGCATTGAGTACAAAAACGGTCGGGTTCATGAAGCAGAAGAGATCCTAAAAGCGACGGCTCGCAGACACCCCGAAAACCAGCAGGTGTGGGTCGACATGGGAAAAATTCAAGCCGATCGTAAAGAACACGGCGCGTCAATTCAGAGTCTTGAAAAAGCAGTGGCGATTGATAGTTCCAGTCAAGTGGCGAGATTCGAACTGGGCCTCGCATTGGCGCGAGGCGACCGATTGGAAGAAGCGAAATCTCATCTGGGCTTTGCCGTGGGTGAGTCTGCGGCGTTGTACAACATCGGCTATGTGCTGAACGAATCTGACCGCACCGAAGAAGCTATGCACTTCTTTCAGCAGACACTGGAGTCGTTCCCGAATGCTCAAACAAAAAATTCAGCGACACAGATGATTGCGTCGCTGGAACAAGGGAATTCGTTTACTGCAGCTGACCAACTAGCCGCAAAACAGAAAACCCCCAGCCGAGTGCTGATGCAACAGTCGAGCTATCAAGAATGGAAAGAAACGCCCGCAGCCGATGGCACGCTGTCGAAGACTGTCTTGAATTCCACCGCGCCGCAGAACACCCCTCAATCAGCTCCGCACGTTCTTCCGCCAGCAACGCCATCTCAGCCGTGGCCGCCAGCCATTCAGCAGGTCGCTCACGCATCGCAAAGCCCGCAATGGGCCAGAAGCTCACCACAAACAGCTTCCGTCATCCCATCCGCAGCGGCCATCACACCACCGATTGTGCAAAACCGACAAGCGATGAACGTGGCCGACCCGCCGAAGTGGAAGAGCGCCGACTAGCAGCCTGTCCGGAAACAGACTCATGAGGCGTGTCTGTGGGGGGCGGAAAATTTAAAATTCTGGCCGCAGCGGCGATGACGAAGCTGTCTCGATTTCTGGTGTGGGAAATAGGCCAACAACAAAGTTTTGGTGGTTTGCTATAGCACGGATTTCCGCCCAAACTGCCGCGCCCGTGCCGTTTCAACTTGTTGTCAGCACACCACTTCGGAATAACTTCAATAAGTTGTGGACGAGACAAACCAGATTCCATTCCCCCTTCATCTTCTGTAGTCATTGACAATCGGCGAGATGTCGATCTGAGCCGTCACATCCAGCAGATCCAGCAGAAATAGACAAGGTGATCTTCCGGCAGCCAGTCACAATGGACGGAGGAAACAGCCAGCTTGCATCCGGCTGTCATTCACGAAACTTACGGCTCATCACTGAAATCAACCCGACGTCAAGCAAAATAAAAAAGCACGATTAAATCAAACCGGAATACGACATTCCGCAAATAAAAACCAAGCTTCGGAAGGTATCCGGACAGGCGGCTAGGAGGTTCGTCATCAAAAAGCTGAGTCAGAACCTTTGGTAATTCCATCATCGAAAGGTGCTGCCGTCAGGCAACCCTGCTCGCAGTGCCTGCGAGCTGACGCCCCACCCGCTCGCCAGTCCCATCGGCGGATAACGAGGCAGACTCACGGCGACGAAGTCATTGTTAGACATGGAATGTCTCAGCAAGGGATAGGGCGAATTGACGGAGAATTGCTTGACACGATGAAGCGGTTAAAAGCTGAACGGAGTCACTTCAATTCGCGATTGTTGAGTCACCGAGGGATTCATGAGTATTAAGAATCGCGTCCACGAGATCGTTACTTGTTCAAACATTGATGCACGACCATATCAAAGACGGGTTGTGGTCAAAGTCTTGCAGATGTTCGATGGTTCGCACAGCAATGTTGCGGGAGAATTGGTATCTGCCGCTCGCTCGGTGATGATTGAGTCACCGACTGGGGGTGGTAAGAGTTGTATGCGGTTGTTGATTGCGAAAGCACGGCAAGTTCATGCCGGAGCAAAAGTCGGCTGGGTCGCCATGCGACGAAACTTGTTGCAGCAAGTGCAAGTTGAAAATCGGCGGCACGGGATCAATGTCGATCTCCAGACGATCAGCATGTTCGAGAAGAATCCTCCCTCGGATATTGACTTGCTGGTCGTTGACGAAGTGCATCACGACGCAGCGACATCCATGACGCATCTCCACAACGTCATCCAGTAAAAATGGGTTCTGGCCTTAGCAGCAACGCCGTTCCGTAGTGACCTCGCACGCCTCTGTTTTGATAAAATCCTCAAAGATGCTGGAGTTCACCGGCTGATTCAGGACGGCTATCTGGCTCAGTACGACCACTACACCGTGCCAAAGTGGGAGGTGTCACAATTCGCCGACCATTTCTGTGTCGACTTTAAACGCTGGGGAAAGTCAATTTGTTTCTTTCATACAGCGTACGTTCCGCACATCTCGAAGACAATATTCGCGAATAAGTTTTGGTGTGGCGTAGCTTTTTTTGTGAGCGGAGGGGCTTGTGGCGAGGGATTTTGTCACACATCGACTTCATGTCTCGACATGCTGAATGAAGAAAGTTCAGAGCGGCGTCAGTGATGACTCGCGATTTCCTCGCTTGTCGTGTTGGATGGTTGGGGATCAATTTACGACGGCCGACTTGCGGGCCGTCGACCGTGGTGCCGGTGTTGCGTCAAGTGTTGCGAGGTACCAACCGGCTGGCAAGGTGTCCTGTTCAATAAAACTATTTTGGGAAGAGTTACGACAATGCTCGTCGACGTAAGTCGATTTCTTT
>JBDNHJ010000126.1:0-11630 GCA_041688835.1 Fuerstiella sp. | reverse complement strand
GAGGCACGCCAGGTGGCCAACCGCAAACGCGACGATCGTCAAAAACGCCGCGAGAAAATCGCAGCCGCTGAGCTCCGCAACGCCGACGGCACCCGCAACTGAACGCGGCCCGCCCAAATGGGTTCCCCGGACGCTTACCTTCAGCCAACGTTAATCTGGAAAGGCAGTCAAAATGTCCAAAGCAAAACTACTACTTTTAGGTGGCCCAGATCGGCCTAGATCTGATTGGGATTACTGACGCAGCGAGTGCTGTCATCTCGCTGTCGAAGGGACGTTGGCTGGATGCTGTCATTAGCGGGGCCAGCCTAATTCCGTATCTCGGAGACATCGGGAAAGTTGGCAAGTTTCCTCGCTACATGAAGGTCATTCGCGATGCCATTCAGTTTGCGAAGACCGACGCGAAGTTCGCAGCGGCACTCAAGGATGAGTTTCGGGAGATCAGCAATCTGAACTCGAAGATCCCGATGGACAGGATTCCAAAATCCGTGTCCGAACCACTGCAGGCGATGAAACGAAAAATTGACGAATTCCTGCAGGAGTTCCATTTTTCGCTGTCCTGACCCTTGGCTCGGGCCAGACGGTTTGCAATTGCCCTCCCGAGCGAATCCGTTCGAGAACATCAATTCTAGCCGCGTGCAAGACAGCCGGATGAGGCAGGTATCGCCGCAGCTTCCCGTTGAGGCTAACTGGGCTCCAACGACTAGCGGCGTTGACCGGCTTCGTGAAAGCAGGTTCGGCTTGTGAACCTTCTGCTGCAAACAGTGGCCAGCAGCGCCATCCGACGACTTTGCGTTAATTCCACAAACATGGAGATTTTCACGCAACCGTTGGCCGCGATTTTCGAGAACGCTACATCGGCTTGTATATTGCCATTGATGCTGTCCTATCGGCCGTAATTCGCAGAGATGCGTAACAGTCTTTTTTTGTGGTGCGAATTGCTGAGCTTCAATAATTCGCTGGTTAGATCAACGGGGGTGACAGCATGTCTGGGATGTTGGCGAAGTCACAGGTGCCGACGCGGTCGCGCGGTGGGTTGCCGGCGGATGTGCAGCAGGGGATCGTGAATTTGAAGAATTCGATTCGTGCTGGAAAGCAGAAACCGTTTAATAACCATAAGGACAAAAATCGCGCAAGCGGTCAACCGTTACCAAAGCTGTCTGATGGTTTCCACTACGTGGAATCCGATGTTGGGCATGGTCGAGAGGATCGCGGCGAGCGGCGGCTGGTGGCCGAAGTGAATACGAAATCTAATCAGATCCGGGAGATCTATTTTTCCGACGAACACTACCTAAAAGGCTCCTTTGTCCGTGTTGTTTGATGACGGCCGTTCGCCTAGATTCTTGCGGTGGACCCGAACGAAAAACTGGAACTGAGAGCGGAGATTGAACATTGGCGACCCCCAACACTGCCCCTCTGTTAATTGATCCGGCTGGTAATGGCGGCATCTATATGGTTCAACAGGGAGACAACCTGACAACCATTCTGAATAGGCATGCTCAAAGCACATTGGCGAATCCGCAGGAGGCCATTCAAGAAGTTCTGGAGGACAATCCGCATATCACCAATGCGAATCGGATCTATCCCGGACAGCCGATTTTTCTTCGCAATCTAGGTGCAACGGGACGGTCGCTGTCTCCGGTCACCGCCTCGGATTTGCGTGCGGCGTTGACGACGCTGAATTCCAATCGGGGAACAGAAATGTCGGCGCTGGTGCGTTACAGTGACGCCGTCGGTCTGGCGACGGGGGTGACTCAGGAAGTGACCAAGCAGTTTAATCTGTTGGTGAAGTCCAATCAGTCCGCTCTGAATCAGCTCATCGCACAGCATGGTGCGTATCGGAAAGCTGGGGTGACGCGTGCGGGGTATCGTGAGTTCAGCCGTTCCAGAAATATGGTCCTGCAACAGATGCAACGAGACTTCGGAAAGGTGGCCAAACCGGCACTTGGAGGAACCCCCAAGCAGGCCACGACACTGAAACCCGGTCGGAGCGCCAATCCCACGGCCAAGTTGTCCACATCCGCAACGCGGCTAGCCAAGGTCTCCAGTGTGATGAAAGTCGGCGGCTTCGTGCTTAAGGCGACAGACATTGTGGTCACCGCAGAAGTCACGCGGCAAAAAGTGTGTGCAGCGGATACGCGATCTTTGAAGAATCAAGAATTCGTTGGAGGGGCTGGGGCGATCGCCGGAAGTGCTGGCGGTTCGGCCGCCGGTGCCGCAGTCGGGGGAATCGTCGTGGCAGTCGCCTTGGGCAGCAATCCCGCAGGCTGGGCGGTGCTGCTGATCATTGGAGTTGCCGGGGCTGCTGGAGGATTCGCCGGGAGCAAGGCAGGAGGAGCGGGCGCAAAGAAAGTCTACACTGAGTTCGGAAAGGGCTACGATATCGTCGACGCCACCAGAGTGGAGAGTTTGTGCAACTGACATCATCTCCACGGCCAAACTTAGTCCGGAGTAATTTCTCTGACATTGACCGTGCCAACTGTATTCCGGCGGAGCCCGGCAAATAATTCGCGAGTGTTCGGTTATCCCCGAGCAACACGTACACGGAGCAAAGAGAGCATAAATCGCAAATGGGAATCACACCAACAGAAAAAATTGACGCGTGGATGGAAGCGGCGGGGCAGCTGAACAAGGGGCCGGCCGTAGAAAATCGAGTTGTCACGGCTGGAGAGTTTTTGGAAAAGACCGGGCGGATGTCGCAGCAGGAAGCGTGTGGCTGCTTGACGGGCATCGACTTTTCTAGGCCTGTCACCGTGGTTCGCCTGCCGGATTCCGTCTATGTGCAATTCGTGCAACAGCACAAGGGAATCTGGTTTACAAATACCGGGCTGACGGCAGACGAGGTTGGGTTGGCTCAAGGGCGACGGTTGCGAAAACTGTTCGCGCCCATTGGAGCCGTCCCCGCTCTGCAATCGACGGCACGATCAATCAAAGATACGTGGACGCAAGATCGACTGTTCCAATCCGTCTCGCCACAAGCACGTGGAAAGATGGGCCAGATGACCCAGGGCGGTGGCACTCAATATATCGTGTTCGATAAAACTCGCATGCGAGAACTGTAGACAGTCCCCCGGCGTGGCTAACTCTGCGGACTGCATCGACAGTTCGATGTCACGTATCTTCCGATGGTCGGACTTTGAAGACGGCACGGAAGCTCGGGCTTGGTGTCATGCTCAATGACCGTTCGTCATACCGATTAGAGAAGCAGCAGTGCAATATTCTATCCAACGTCTGAGTCAATGTGCGGAAGCAGAGCGATCGGCGATTGCGGGGCCTGGGCGTGACGTGATGATCGGCAACGCCGACACGTGTGACCTGCGGCTGCATGTGTCTTTTGGTTTGCCGGACATCTGCCTCAGAATTCGTGTTGAGGACAATTTGTGCGTGGTGGAGAATCTTACAAAAGATCCCGGACTGGTCTTCGTCAATGGGCAGGGTGTTTACGGTGTCGCCCAGTTGGACGATGGTGACGCCATTCAGATCGGCAGCGATCAATTCGCCGCGATCAAAGTGCGAGAACAGGACCAGCCAATTCCCGTCCAGCCCGCGCCGGAACCAACTCAGGTCGAAGCTCCGCCGATACCGGCGATCCGGCGAATTCTGGAAACCCGCGTCATCAATTCCGCAGTCACTCGGCATCATCCCTGCGATCCGAAGTGGTCTGAAGCTGAAGTCTTGGAATATATCTGCGATCAGCATGCTGCGTTCTTGTTCGTGAATTTTCGCCATGCCGGAATGCAAGTCCCTGCCGAGCATGTCGTTGTTGAAGATCTTTTCCAACGCATGCCCGCTGAAGTGCGTGCGATCTATTCGTTACATGCCATCACCAAGCCGGACACGCAGCAAAAGCTAAAAATCTATGCGGGTGTCAAAGGCCGCGACGCAGCCATTTGGTGTATCCCAGAAACAGACTCGGATGCTTGCCTCGCCGATGCAAAGCTGTACCTCGCATGGTTTGCTCGGCCCAGTGTGCTGAGCATGGCACTCCAGGAAAGCCCGAAGGAATTCTGCGAGCCACTCTTGAAGTCATTTCGGCTATTATTGATGAGTAATGGAGATCCAGCCCATCCATGGCATCTGTATGCAAAACCGGAAACAGCACTGCGACTCAGTGAGGATGGAGAACTCACCGCCAGTGTTTAGTCAGTCAGCTCTATAGAACGACATCGAATTCACGCGCTGAAAGAAAACGAAAATGACCCACAAGTATAATTTCGGTGGCGTGAATCTCGGTTCCACTCCCGGTAATCACGGTGATCCGAGCGATCCCGAAATGCCTTTTCGCATGCTGGTCATCGGTGACTTCAGTGGACGCGGCAATCGTGGAACGCAGCAGGAGAATGGCGAATTGGCACGTCGACGGATTTGGGAAATCGACCGAGACAATTTTGACGAGGTGATGTCGCGTCTGGATGTTGGTCTTTCCAACACGATCGTCGATAACAACAACGAGCCCCTCTCTGTTCGCTTTAACGAACTCGATGACTTCGACCCTGATCAACTTTTCGAATTTGTCCCCTTGTTCAGCCAGCTGCGAACACTGCGGCAACAACTGCTGAACGAAACCACATTCGCGGAGGCTGCCGCTGAGGTGCGGCGATGGGCTGCTGCTGCAAATGGTACGCAATCATCGGCCCCTGACTCATCTACGGACGCACCGGCCAGCATTTCGCTCGATGACCTTGTTAGCAACACTGCACAACAGCAAGATCAAACGCCGACGTCCGTAACGAACACTTCGCGTTGGGACGCGATGATCAACCGGATTGTCGATCCGCTGATTACGGCCGGCCCCGACCCGGAACGCGACGTCTTGGTCGAGTGTGTCGATGCAGCCATCAGCGAATCGATGCGAGCGTTGTTGCATCACTCAGATTTTCAACGCTTGGAATCTGTGTGGCGTGGGCTGTATCTGATGATTCGCCGATTGGAGACGGGCAGCGATCTGCAGATCCACTTACTGGATGTTTCCTCCGCAGAAGTCGCTCAGGATTTGCGGACCGAAGAAGTGCCCGACAGTCAGCTCTATCGACTCATCGTCGAACAATCTGTGGGTTCCGCAGGCGGGCAGCCGTGGTCTGCGATGATTGGCTGCGAGTCTTATTCAGCCAGCGAAGAGGACATTCAGACTCTGAAGCAACTCGGAAAAATCGCTGCAGCCGCCGGCGCTCCGTTCATCGGCGGAGCCATGGGGGACATTGTCGGCTGCACCGATCCGGTGGCCATGCGTGATTCCGATGAATGGCTGGCCGCACAAATTAAGGACAACAAACCGTGGCAATCGTTGTTGAAGATGCAGGCAGCGTCTTTTGTCCAATTGCTGTGGCCGCGATTTCGAATCCGGCTGCCCTATGGAAACGCGGTCCGTCAAATTGAGGCGTTTGATTTCGAAGAACTGTCTGATGCTTCCGGACATCAAGATTATCTGTGGTGCAGTCCTGCGTTTGCAGCCGGTGTCGTGCTGGGACAGGCCTTTACCGAAAGCGGAGCAAGTCTGCAGCCCGGTGAAATCGACAAGATCGACGACCTGCCAATATGCTATCATCGAGACGCCGACGGCGAAGAAGTCGCCTTGCCATGCGGAGAGTTGTGGTTAACCGATCGAGCGGCGGATCGAATTCGGCAATGTGGAATCACACCGCTGCTGTCCGTGAAGTCTCAGGCAACAGTTCGGGTGGGACGTTTCTGTGGCGTGAATGGTGAGCCGTTAGCCGGTCGGTGGATCTAGGTTTCTTAACTCAGAACGTCTTCGCGCTGTGGCTAGCGTGGGGTCAGGTCAATCATTTTGCTGCCTGGCTTGACAGTCAGCCGAAACAGATGGCCTTTGGCATCCAGTGTGACGTGGATTTGTTTCCGAGTGTCACCTTTGATCAGAATGTTCAGGTGCTGTTGCATTTCTGAACCGGGGCTGCGATGAATGAACGCTCGGATCTCCCAAGATTCGGCCAACGCCATTCGCTGCAGCGTGTGTTCTGCTCCGTCTCGAACACCTCTGGCCGCAGAACCAGTCGCCGCATTCTCCAGAATGTCGACCACTTGATTCACATTCACACGTGAGTGTCGAATTGCGATGTCCGTAAACGGCCCGCCCATTAAAGGCCCGCCGTCTGGTTGGCGAATCAACCGGCCATTCTTGCGCGCCATTCTGGCCGCACCGAACTTTTCGATGTTGGTGACACGTTTGATATACCGCCGAATCGGTTCTCGCATCGATTCCAATTGTCGACTGACATAGGCGGTACCATCGCCCCCTTTTCGAGTCAGTCTTAACGCATCCGTTAACAGGTTGTCGATCTGCCGAAAGGCTCTCTTGAACGTCAGGGAAAGTTCCGGACGGCGACTGGCGAACGTCACCAGCGACCTCAACGACTCCGCGTATTTCCCAAGTTTGCCAGCTTTGGCGATGTCTCCCAGCGGAAGTGCCGAGACTCCACTGATTGCGGCACCGATTAAATCGCCGCGAGCCAACGACAGAAACGCTCCGGCGATATCCGATGTCGGTGAAGGATCGGCAATGCCACACAGGTCGACCAGAATCTGCAGAACATCCATGCGCGTGCTGCGCGGAAGCTCATCCAGAGCTTTGGCAAGATCCTTCAGATCCGGAATTTTGGGAAGCGTCATGTCGACGATCGGTGTAAGAGATCGATTTTGGAGGGAATGTCGTAGCGGACGTTACTGGCAATACTATCAGCGAAACACTGTGAATGCAGGGATAACTTCAACAAGTCGTGAATGTCCTGTTCGCCTGTACAGGTCTTAACCTGCCGATCGCATTTGTTTTTCGTCAGCAGGGTGATGAAACGGCATTGTTCTGGTTATGACGGATCGGAACGCACCTGTTTAGGACGTGTCCCGAAACAAGTTGGCGACTGCGATGCTGGCCACGTGATCTCGACGCGTTCCTCGCCTTCCTTGGAAATCCCAATGCGTTGGATTCCTCGCGAATCCACGACTGCGATCGATGTGCCTGCGTTTCTTCCGCGATCCCGCCGGACCCCATCCACGATTCCAGTACACAGGAAGTTGTTGCACGTTGACGACCGGATTTCTCGCGGCAGCACACACCCTGCGGCCCCATGATAGACGCAAGAATTTTCGTACGCCTGTTCCGGGATACGGCACATGTAATCTTCGATCTTTTCCTGAGGCGTCGTGTCTGGTTCGTTGAGTAGTCGCCACGCAAAAAAATCGCGAGTCAGGAAAGCGTGCCCGGCGGCTTGCAGACAGCAGCTTCCGCCGCATGTTGTGCAGGCGTTGATGACCGGCAGCGACGTACGTTCCTGAATCGCCCGGTCTTCGTGCAAGATCTGAATCGATTCGTGTTTATCCGTGTCCTCAATTTCGGCTTGGGCCTGTTCCATGATGCAATTCAGGTGGTCGCGAAACTCAGCAATCCTTGCCGCAGGCTGCTTCATGATCTCGCGCGTATTTTCCGGGATGATCATCAGGATCGCCTGATCCGGTAGTTGCGGGGCGATACTCGGATTGCCTTCCAGCGCTGTTACGACATCCATGGCGTGCGTATCGCGAATCTGCATCGCCTGCCGTTTAAATTCTTTGGCACGTTTCGCTAAGTGGGCCATGCACGCGGGGCGGCATCGTACATTGATGCAAAACTCTTCGCGTCTCTCACGGTGTGTCGCCAGCTCTGCGCCACAGTTTCGGCAAGTCGGCACTGCCGACGGTGATCGGAACATGAGCTTTCCTGATTTCGATGTCATATTACTCACTCGTAAATTTGGCAATGGTCCCGACAATGATTGTCAACTTTTCAATCGATTCAACTTGCGGTTGAGATCGGTCAAGGGGAACGAAAGCAACTCCCTGGTAAATCCCAAGGTCCTCCATTGATGCAGTGTTCCAATTGGCGTTCCCGCAAACAGATTCGCCTGAAACCGGAAGCGAATCAGCAGTGATCCCAGATTCTCGTCTGACGAACGGGTAATCTCCACCGCCGACTCAGTCAACGGATACTTAACAGACATTGCCATTGATGGCTTAGGGTCATCTAAGACATAGTTGGCCAGAAAATTTGTTATGTCGTCGAAGGTGTCATCAATACCTCCGACCCACTCAGCGTCGCTGAACTGGGCAAGTACATGCTGAACCAGTCGCGTCCCACATAGGACTTCCAGAAAGCGACATCGCGTGGGCGATGCGTCTTGAGTACGAAAGACGCTCGGCAGGAAGTAAATCGCGCATCGTGAGCTGGTTGGAACTTGCAACACGGGCGAGACGCCGCAGTTCACGAGTGCCTGCAGTTCGGGTTCAGAAAAAGTGCTCCGAACCGCTCCGCAGTCCACCGACCGACCTTCCATCGACATTTGATATGCACTGTCGGAATCAGGAATGGTCCCAAAAGTCATTCCCTCAGCACGATAAGGCAGTCCTTGTTCGGACATCGCGTCGTGGATTCTCGCTGCGACACCCCAAGCTGCACGGATCCATGTCCCGCTACCGTTCGATGGTGGTTGAGTATACAGAAAACGGAGCCTTCGCCTCGCCGCCGAAAACGTCGTGGTTGGATGAAATTCCGGGCAGGCCAGACAGATCAATTTCGAGTCTTCGTGACTCGTCAGTGCTTGCCATTCGGCAAAATCAGGATGAGAACTCAGTTCGTCCAGTCGCAACGTCAACTGCGTGTCCGACCAATCCGCGAGGCCGAACAAATTGGGAGACGCGTTCAATACGAAAGGAGCAAGCGACGACTGCGCAGCCTTTGCAACGTCAGCAACGAACGGCATCGACTCTGCCCCGATCTCAAAATCAGCGACAACCAATGAAATCGGACTGCGTTGCCCGCGAGAGCCTGCAGAGTCGATCAAATTCTTCAGTTGATCGGGATTCTTGGCAAGACGCTCAAATTCTGCTCGGCCAACATCGACGACCTTCAGTTGAACTTCAGGTAGACGCGCTGCGTGTTCGCACAGATATTTCACCCCGAGCCAAGTGGAAGAAAGTGCAACGAATTTCTCTGAAAGCATCACCGCATGTAATTGCCGCGAGAGCCGTCGATCCGCATCGTCTATGAGCGCAGCTATAAAAACGAGAACGTCGTTGCCATAGATGTCCCGCAAAACAGAAGGCTCGCGCAGCGCCAGCACATTGGCAATCGCTGCCAAGAGCATTGGATGATCGACCGCTGGCACGCTCTCCTGAATGCTTGCCAGAACAGTCTCAAGTGTAGAGTTGTCCGACTTCAGAATGGACGAATCATCGGTCTGATTCGCGGTCACTGTTCTAGGTCGTGCGATGGCAAGACTTACCTGCGGGTGCCGTCGGCAAAGATCTCGCAAACGCCACAGGCCTTCGCGAATATCGATCTGTGCTCTAACCGCAGGGATTTGCTCTGCCAAGCAGACTGGCGTGAAGTCATCCCAGCAGCGAAACACCAGCTGCACGTCTATCGGGTCGCCCTCTTGAAAACAATTCGGGATCGATAGGTTCAGTTGAGGTGCTAAGTCTTGCAACAAATGCTCGCCACAGCCATCAACCTCAACGACCTTGAGATCAATTGCCGAACGCCCCCTCGTCAGGTCGGCAACAGCGAGCGTCACAAACGGAAGTGTTGATGTCTCCGTCACGTCAGTCTGGCTGTTCAGCAATGTACTGTGATCTCTCATCGGCCAAACCTATCTGTCATGCGACACATGCTACTCTACCTTCTTGACTCAAGGCGCTTCTTACGTGCCCCAAAGGTCGAACTTCACACTTCACTCTAACGGCCAGAACCAAATGCCGCCATCTGACAGTCGAAAGAGTCTGGCATTGTTACCAGCGTCTCCACCAGCGCCCACCTTGATGATCTGGTTGTCGTATTTGTCGCCGGTCCAGAGATCGATATGGTGGCCGCTTTTTGTGGTGGCTTTTTTCCGCGTGAAGCAGTTGTTAAAATACATAATGCCTGTTCATCAGACTGTATTTCGGTTTCAAAACGCATTGATCGGTCAACATCGCGTAGCGTGAATCCGACGTCGCAGCCAGCAGTGTGCGCCACGTTCGGCCGTTCGGAGACACCACACCGTCCGGCGTTGTTAGCCCAACCACCTCACGCTGAAACCGCATGATCATGCCGATCGTGCCGCCGTCCATCGTCGTGTTGACCGACAGTCCCGCCAGCGGATAGACGCTGGCCAGCAGCATCTTGACAATCCGCACATCTTCCGGACCATTAAACCGACCACGAGCTCTCTCACGTCCCACATGTGTCCGAATACTCATGATTCTGCTCCGTTGAGGGGACATTTTACTGCGATGCGCAAGACATCTTTTCTTCAATCACCGTCGAATACGCGTGTCGTTTCCAATCTCCGCCACTGACTCATTCTCAGCACCGGGGCTCATGGTCCCACCGACGCTGACCATTTGTCTGAACAACGTTTCTTATTGCGGATTCCAGCAACCTCGAAAGTCGTGTTCGGGATCATTGTGTCTAGCACGTTGAGGATGTCCGTGAAGTGACGCGTTCGCAGTTCGCGGCCAATTCCGAGCATGCTATTGGTGTCGCGTCGATGACGACTGCCAGCCGTATATTCATCGCGATTTGTCGTACCGATCGCATGTCCGAACTCATGGGCGGGCGTTGAGAAGGTTCGACCGGTGGTACAGGTTTGGTCGATGATCGCTTCACGAAGTTGCAAGTTGTTGCTGAGTACGGCCTCGGGAATGAGAAAGTGGTACGCAGCCATTCCGGGACGCACAACCGGATCGTTGCATACAGCCGACGGAGCAAGGCTGGTCGTGTAGAGTTGGACTTTCTGGAGATCGTAATTGACAAAGTCACGCCCCTCGAAACTCGCTCCGACTTTGGTCGCGTTGACATCCCAATGACCGTTGGACGTGACCCAACGCACATCCAAATTGATCGGCAGGCGATTGGCCCTGAACCGACTCGCAAAACGGCTTGTTCCACGGACAGACAAACGGACTCGATTGCTCCAGCCAGCCCAGATCTGCCGGTCGACCGATCGGTGAAATTCACGTTTTTCCTGCGTCGACCAACCACCGTGTCCACCCCAACGTACTTGCCAATTATACTTCCAACGCATCTGCAAGAAAATGCGACCGGTCGTCGAGTTGACATCGATTACCCAGTGATCCGTGTCTTTGACAATATGGCCCATCGTGTGCTATCCAGACTAACTCGTAGTGAATTGTTGCCATCCGCAAACCGAACTGAACAGCTATTGCTGCCAACGTCACATCGGGACGGCCATCCCGATGTGACTCAGTTCAGTCATGAAGATTCGACGTTGCATCGCTCGTCAAGCACTTACTGTGCAAGAGATTAGGAACCATTTTTCCAAAGAAATAGCCACCAATCTTGCGAAATAGTTGCTTAGAAAGCTCTTGCTTCTATTCTCCCGAACTCGTTGTGGTTGGTTGCGTGATTTTTGCTAACTTAATTCGAAAACGAATGCTCCGTCTTCGCCGACATCTACAACCGGTTTCGCTGGAGTCTGGATCTCTGACTGATCACTAAAAACATCGGTAAGCGTCCGGGGAACCCATTTGGGCGGGCCGCGTTCAGTTGCGGGTGCCGTCGGCGTTGCGGAGCTCAGCGGCTGCGATTTTCTCGCGGCGTTTTTGACGATCGTCGCGTTTGCGGTTGGCCACCTGGCGTGCCTCTT
>JBDNHJ010000125.1:0-12663 GCA_041688835.1 Fuerstiella sp. | reverse complement strand
GATGCGGCGTCGGTTGAACCGGCGAAGCCAATGTGTTGAGCGTTTGAAGTCGAAGAATGATGAGCTGCAACAACAAGTTCAGGATCTTCAGAACCGTCTGAGCGACAACACCCGGAAACTCGAAATGGCGAACGCCCAATGTCGTGCGTCAATCTGCTGCCCCGTATTGAACCGTCGGCAGAAGAACCGTCGGCAGAAATCACCTGACTCCGATCAGAACTCTCATCGTAAATATTGCGAGTCGTGAACGTCGGCATCTCCTGCAGATGCGCGACAGGTTTGATTCGCTTCTGAATACGTTTCTTCTGATCTTCGATTTTCTGACGAGCGACCTTCAATCGTCGCTTCTGAGCCTTGGCCTGACGATTTACACTCTGGGAAGGTTTCATCCGAAATCCCTCCGTGAACAAGTGTCGTGTTCGATGATTTCATTCACGCGCTCGGGCGGCACAGGTTTCAGCCGGGTGATCGACGTGCCAGAAAAGGTGGCCGCACCCAATTGCCAACAGATTTCCGGCATCAGCTTCCTAACCGTCAACGCCTACCATTAAATCGACAGCTTGCGTCTGGCAATGGCAGCCGATAAGACACAGAATAGACCGATGTACAACGCCTGACGGCTTCTACGGTCCTTTCTTCTTTTATTCGGCAGGTGTCAGTGTGAATTGCTCCGTGATCAGCAATCGGTCGACGACTATTGTGGCAACGATGTTTTTGCTGGCGAACTGTTGCATTGCCAACGCGCAGCAGAAACAGAAATATCCGCTGCAGATCGAAGTGATGGCTCAGCCGAACGTTGCGCAACGTGTTCAGGTTCAAAAATGGGCCGAGCTGTTTCAGGGGATTGGTCGTTCTGCCGTGTTCCGTCAAGGGACAAATGGTGAGCGAACACGAGTGGTGGCAACGGAGTTCGGCAATCGAAAAGGCGTGTTAGCCGTTGGCATGCTAGAACGTGACGGAACCGTTTTACTGAGCGGCCAGAAGTTCACACTCAACAGTTCAGCCTCCTTAAAAGCCCTACTCGACGAACTGGAAGAATTCGGACCCGGCGGCCCCCCGCATTCAAACGCCTCGTGGGGACTGGATGCGGATCAACTGAAGGCTGTGCTACAATTGCTGGCTGCGCGAGTCGACACGGAAATCGATTTTCGCAATCCGGTGGCTGCGATCCAAAGCCTGAATCTGCCCAAGGAATTTACGGTGACGTTTTCGGAACAGGCGGCTGGGCGGCGTGTGCTATCGGCCGCTCGCATGGGAGATGTCGTTTCTCCCAATTGCAAAGGACTCAGCAAAGGCACTGCGTTGGCCATTGCGTTGTCTCAGTTCGGCCTTGGTTACCGCCCGATGTCAACTACCGATGGTGGCTATGTGATTGAAGTGGATGCCGGAAACGAATCCGATAATTTGTATCCGGTTGGTTGGAAAAACCAATTGCCAATCTTCACCGCGCTTCCGGCGATTGGAAAACGGCTGCCTGTGGATTTGGAAGAAGGCACAGAACTGGACAACATCATTCAGTTGATCGCGGCCAAGCTGGCGGTGCCTTATTACTACTCCAGCTACGAATTGCTGACAGACGGCAAAGACATTTCGAAGCTGACGTATTCCAGAAAACCAGAGAAACTGGCCGTTGAGAAGCTGATTAACATTCTGGGCAACGCAAACCGTATCGGCCTAGATATTCATAGCCTGCGGACTGACGAAGCCGGCACATTGTTTTTGTGGGTGACAACAACAGAAGACAGCCGTGCATTTCAGGAACGTTTTCCGAACAGTGCGAAACCCTAACAGGCTGTACACAACATTGATTTAGACATGTCGTTGAATCAATCCGCCTGCTCCTGTATTTCGAATGGCCGTGACTCATGAGACCACTCCTGCAAGCTTCCCTTATTTTTGTCCTTAGCCTTTTACTGACCGACTCGGCGGTAGCGCAGGAAACGCCGCGTGACCTGCTTGATGAACAAGCGGGGTTTGTCCCGGCCGCGCAGCTTGATGAAATTCGAGAGAGCTTTGAAGCCCATCTGATGCGGGAGGAAACTCGGCAATCGAAGCTGCAGAGTGACCTCATTAAGATAAAGGCCAATCAGGAAATCGATCCGGTCGAGGTCGAAGAAAAACTTGATGCGCTACGAACGCTCGAACAACAGTGGAAGAAAAATCTTTCGGCGGATCACCCACGGTTGCAGCGACTCCGCCGCCAGATCGATCTCACCGAGCGATCGTTGGGGCGAATCGTGACAGAGAGGCAAGGTTCCGTCAGACGTATTCAGCCACCGCATGAAGGCAACCGTCATGTCGAGGAGCTGGAGAAAAAGGTGCATGCGATCAAGGAAGAAATGGCCGAGGTGCGGAACGAGCTACGAGAAACGGAAGACGATACCGCACGCCAAAGGCTGATGGTGACGATGCAGTTTCTTGAGAAAGAGTTGAGGTTGTTGTTGAGTGCGATGAAGGCGGAACGAAAGCCTCCTGACGACGATGGGCGAATGACGCAGGTCCATGCACTGCACGACGCTGCCGAACGACTGCAAGCGAATGGACTGCCGGATATCGCTCACGAATTGCATCGTCGAGCAGAAGAATTGGAGCGAGAATTCGATCGCCAACACGGTCGTCCGGAAGCAGTCATTCACGAAATGCGACAGGATCTGGAACGGCTGCGAGATGACGTTCGCAACATGCACCGAAAACTGGATCGCATTCTTGAACTGTTGGATGATGACCGGGGTGAAGATAAAGGTTCGGACGAAGATGAATAGGATTGTGTTGTTTCCTCCAGCAGAAATCGCTGCCGAAGGCTGTTCACGTTGAGTGACGAAGCCGCCCCATCCAGTTCTCGATTAGCGTTGTTCGCGCTGCTGTTTCTAGCGAACTGTTGGTTGTGGATGCAGGGAGTTCACGAACTCGGCCATGTCATCGGTGCCGTGGTCTCATCAGGACATGTGACTCACGTCGTCTGGCACTTTGCTGCGATTTCACGCACGGATGTGTTTCCCAATCCACATCCGTTGCTGGTTTGCTGGGCGGGACCGCTGATTGGGTGTGTGCTGCCGCTGATCGCGAACTGCATCAAGCGTCGTTCACCGCAGTTGCAGTTCTTTAGCGGGTTTTGCTTGGTCGCCAACGGCGCGTATGTGTCTGTGGGCAGCTTCGATGGTGTTGGAGATGCCGGAGTGTTGCTGCAGCACGGCAGTTCAATTGCGACGCTGTGGATTGTTGGAGGCACCGCTGGTGTGCTGGGGTTTGGGATGTGGCATCAGTTGGGAACGCTCGGGCAACTGCAACGATGGTCCGTTTCCGGTCGTGATATCAGTCTGCAGGCGATGTTGCTTACAATTACAGTCGCTATTCAAGTTTTGCTCGCATGAATCAACCGTCGATGCCAGACCTTCCACCCTACACCTATGTTCCCGGCGTCACGCCGCATCCGATTTCGGATCTTGCGGGCCACATGCGCCAGGATTCCGATCTGCCTGCCGACTGGACACGCGAACAATATCTCAAGTGGGGGCTCGAACTGTTTAACACGGGATATTACTGGGAATCACATGAAGTCTGGGAGCATCTTTGGATCGAACTCGGCCGCACAACGCCGGAGGCTCGAGCCGTGCAGGGAATGATCAAACTGGCGGCCTGTGGCGTGAAGTGTTTGGAGGGCAATTCCAATGGAGCACGACGCCATGCCGCGCGATCGGTCGAGCTGCTGACCAGCGCCTGCGAGTCCCCATTGTTCGCCGAACTCTCGCTCACACGCGCTCATGCAGCGGCAACAGCAGCGTCACAGTCGCCTCCACTGTTGCCGACCAAATCGACTGGCACACCCACAATCTTGGCGGGTTTTGTGCTGTAGATTCTGTGTGTCGGCCCAGCTTTAGCGCGTCGGCAGCGCGTGAACTCGAATCACACGGAAATCGACGTCTGTCGTGGGATCGTGGCCTTGCAGACTAAGATGGCCAGCCGCCAGCCGCTGTCCTTTGCGTGGGTTTTTGTCTGGAGTTCGATCGTCTGTCCAATCCAGCACTTGGTAGCCGTTGACGAACGTCGCGAATCGATTTCCTTGAGCAATCAACGTTTCTGTAAACCATGTGTTGTTGTCGGCAACGACATACCGCGCTGGTTCTCGACGATAGATTCCGCCACTGCCAAAGTCTAGCGGCTGCGAGCGATCACCATTCTTAAAGTCATGCTGGATCTGCATTTCGTAACCGTGCGATGGAGTTTTTTCGGTGCCTTCGAGTGCTCGAAAAAACACGCCACTGTTCGCAGGTCGCCCATCAGCGATGGCTTTCGCATCGTGGATGTTGGCCTCAATATGCAGCATGAAGTCTCCGAATGTATCCTCCGTCTCCAAAAATCCAGGACCGCTGGACGCATGAATGACTCCATCCTGAACCACGAAATCCCCTTGACTGCCGGGGACAGTCCGAAATCCCGTCAGATCTTTTCCGTTAAACAGATCCTTAGCATTCAAGGGACGCAGGAATACATTCTTGAACGCAATCCGACCCTGATTCATCTGCAGTCCGATTCGTCCTGCAGTACGAGCGGCGGCGGTTTCGTCCGTGAAGTCAACGATCTGTTGGTCATCCAACAGAACTTTGATGTTGGCTCCACTGCATGTCACATGAAATGTGTGCCACGCACCTTCGACGGTCGGGACGTTTTCGACCACGTGCCGGGCAACTAGGCTGCCTGTCTTGTGAGACTTATGGCTGTCACAAATGTTTAGTTCATAGGTGCTCTGAGCAGGATCGGTTGGTCCTTCCGCCGTTCGCAAAAAGACGCCACTATTACCGCCGGCGGCCAGATGAAAGTCACATCGAAACTCAAAGTTGTCGAATGCAAACGGTGTTTGAATCAGGCTGATGTCTCCACTGTCAGCCGTGATACAGCCATCCGCGACATGCCAGTGCGTGCCCTCCGGGACGTCCCAACCGAACAGTGTGTGACCGTCAAACAAACTAATCCAGCCCGCTCGCAGTTCGTCTTCCGATAGCTTCGGTTCGACAAATTTGAACGACGGCGTTTCGGCAACATTTGTTTCAGCAATCTGCTCACTCGCCGCCGGCTGAACAGTGTTAGTGGTGGTCGCTTCCGCCGCAGCTGAGGCGACTTCTTCAGCCGACTGCGTTTCGCAGCCCAGCAATCCAGCCACCAGTATTGCGGCGATCATTGCCACAGACGGCGCATTCCGTTTGGTTGTCATTTTCGTCGTCCCCGTCAATGGAAATTTGAAAGCCGAATGTTTAGTTGTCACAGTCGAACTCGTGGTGTGTTACGGCTTAGTTTTGGGATTGGCGAAATGGCGCTCGGTGGTCTCCACCGTGACTTCTCGGCGGAGACCGCCGAGCTACGACAACGCAACCCTGATTTTTAGAGCTCACAGCCGAACTACTGGTTTTTCTCCGTCAGCGTCCATCGGAGGAACGATTCAAGGAACACATCGATGTCCCCGTCGAGCACTGGTTGAGGATTGCCGACTTTGGTGGCTGTGCGTGCGTCTTTCACATATTGGTCGGGGTGCAGAACATAGTTACGAACCGTCTGGCCACCGAAACCAATCTTGGATTTACTTCCGCGTTTCGCCGCCAATTCTGCGTCACGCTTTTCCATTTCCTGCTGGTAGAGCTTGGCCTGCAGCATCTTTCTGGCGGTCGCACGATTCTTGTGCTGGCTGCGTTCGCTTTGGCACTGCACGACCACGTTGGTGGACAGGTGAGTCAGGCGAATGGCCGAATCTGTTTTGTTAATGTGCTGTCCGCCCGCACCGCTGGCGCGGTAAGTGTCTTCGCGAACATCGGCGTCCCAGTTGATGTCGACTTCAAAGGTGTCCGGAAGTTCAGGGCTGATATCAACGGCCGCGAATGCAGTGTGACGACGTCCGGCGGAATCGAATGGACTGATCCGAATCAATCGATGGTTGCCGGTTTCTCCCTTCAGGTAGCCAAACACGTACGCGCCACGAATTGCGATCGTCGCGTTGCGAATTCCAGCCTCTTCGCCAACCGAAATATCCATTTCTTCCAGTTTGTAATCATTCCGTTCGGCCCAGCGGATGTACATCCGCAGCAGCATTTGAGCCCAGTCGGCCGAGTCTGTACCGCCCTCGCCGGCTTGGACCTGCACAAATGCCCCGCAGATATCTTCCGGTTCCGACATCGTGGCTTGAAGTTCGACACGATCGATATCCGCTTCAATCTTTCCGACCGACGCCGCAAGTTCTTTTCCGCTGGCTGGATCTTCTTCCGCAAACTCCATCAGCACCTGCATATCGTCTCCAGCACGAACCAGTGCTTCCAGCGGATTGACGACGCTCTTGATACCCTGCATTTCAGCGACCGTCTCTTGAGCCGCCTCGGGACTATCCCAGAAGTTCGCCGCGTTCATCCGTTCGTTGACGATTTTCAGTTTTTCGCGTTTGCCAGTGAGGTCAAAGACACCCCCGAAGGTGAACGATTCGCTGCATCAGTTCTTCGCACTTGTCTCGCAGTTCGGCTTCCATGAGTCTTTTGTTTTGGTTGCAATGGAGGTGGTCTCAGTGCAGGTGCTTGCGACACATCCTGAGCGAAAAAAAATCGGCAACGCCGTGCGTTGCAGCCGACGGATTTCACCACACGAGTGCTCAGGTTGCAATGTCGCCGCCGTTTGCGACGGCACTTTGGTCGCATAACGAAAAAACCGAGCCGCAAAAGGGGCTCGGTTCCTGAGTTTCGGAGATCCGCGGACGACTTTTAGAACCAGTGCGGGCCGCTGACGGCAACGCCGTAGCCGTATGGCACAGGCCTGTTGTAGCCCGTTGATCCGCAACATGGTGCGGAAATTGGGGCATAGGCGGGAGCATAAATCGGAGCTGGGGCGGGAGCACAGACTGGTGTGGGTGGTGTGCAATGACGCAAAGCGCGTCTCAGCAAACGCGGACGTGTCAGGCAGCATGGTTCCGGAGCACAAATGGGTGCGGGAGCCGGGCAGCAAACTGGGGCTGGAGCTGCATAACAGACTTCAGCAGCAGGAACAGCACAATGGTTGGCTTTGGCTCTACAAAACAAACCACCTTCTGAAGCTGCCGGTACGGCGACAGCAGCGGCACATACGATAGCAAGCAGGGCGAAGATACGATTCATGAGATGTCCTTCCGAAAGTCAACGTCAAGGTCTTGTGCTCAACTGTTTGAGCACGTTGGATACCATGAGTATTCCCGCCAGAATGAACCTGCCAAATCGCTTGCGACAAAATAAGCGAGCAGTACCGAAGCTGCCGCGCCGAGTTGCGGATTCAGGAGATTTGTTGCCGTAAGTCAACGTTTCGAATTTGCAACACGAAGTCAACAAAGGACGAAGTCAGCCAAGACATCCATGGGTCTCGTTACTCTTGAAGTTGGCCGGGGATTTTTCCCTATTCAATAAACACTCGTTCAGAAATAACCTGACAGAATTCAACCATCCGTTTTAATACTCGCCGATGACGTTGCCGTCGGCCTTGTTCAACAGGTTCTGCCAGATGTAGTTTCCGTTGGCTCCGGCTTGGTCACGTTGAATGTTCTCACTGACGAATCTGACAGAGCCATCGGCCAGTAGAAACTGAGCACCACCGGCATGGCGGCTGGAAAACGAACGCGCACAAATGGGAACCACGGGGCTGACCGTGTTGTCGGGCCCCGTTTGGTTCATGCCAAACAACCCTTTTGCCATCGTCGTGCGTTGCACGTGTGTACCGCCAGCGGTATCCGCGGAAACACCGTAAACAGTTGCCGCGTTGCATTGATCTTGGCCGCCGCCCGCGAACTGCAATTCCCAAGCTCGCTCACCCACCATAATCGTATTGCTGGTGCCATCCGTGAAGTCGCGAATTTTGACATGGCTGTTGCGTCCGAACGACCCAGCCAAGTTACCGTCGTAAGTCCAGTCACCACCGCCGTTGGCAGCCACATAATTGGATGAGGCCACCGCCTGCGATATACCTCCGGACGACAACAGTGGGTTACGAATGTTCACACCGGGGGCCGTATCAGACGGGCAGCGAAAACCGGGCAGCGGAGTCGTCATCAACCGCAGATGAGTGACGCTGGCCAACGCATCAGACAGATGCAGTGTGCCGACCTGCAACTGTTGATACATGTTGCCTTGTTCCATGCCGGGCATTAGATAAACGCTCCAGCCCCAGTTGGCCGCAGTGCTTTGATTCTGATCAATCCAGCCCGGAGCAAACCCGATATGGCTGTCGTGATAGTTGTGCAAAGCCAGCCCCAACTGCTTGAGGTTATTCTTACACTGCGTTCGGCGAGCGGCTTCGCGGGCTTGCTGGACAGCGGGCAACAGCAAAGAAATCAGAATCGCGATGATGGCAATCACTACCAACAATTCGATCAAAGTGAACGCGCGCCGTTGTCGGATGGGTGTGACAGTTTGCATCAGAAAGACTTTCACCGAGGAAAGATCGAAAAGGAGACATCGGCGGAAGCCCAAGGCCCAGCCTGAAATATTGTAGCAATAGATGCCACTGCGTGGGCATGCGCTCCGCATATTCACGGGGTAACGCCGTCCCCAGGCACACGACCGGCGAAAAATCCGGATTTTCCGCAAAACGGCTGGAGTTGTGCAAAGAAACTCATGCCCGAGTGCAGACGCGACTCAATGGCCGCCGCGCGGGGCGATGCCCACGCGGTGATACGAGTCAAAAATACGAGCCAAAAATCCTGAACGGCGTTCCCTACAAACCTTCAAACAGGCGACTGCCGACACGGACCAGCGTGGCTCCTTCTTCCACAGCCACGGAAAAATCTCCGCTCATGCCCATCGAAAGTTGGGGCAATGTGATTCCACATTCAGCGGCTTCAGGTGAGTCTGCGAATTCATCTCGCAACGTCGCGAGTTCTCGGAAGGTGCCACGCGCGTCTTCCGGATCTTCACACGCGGCAGCCATGGTCATCAATCCGGCGACTTCCACTTGCTGATGGCAGTTCACAATGTCAGTCCACGCGGTGCGGAGCTCGTCCTTCGAAAATCCTGACTTCGAATCTTCCCCAGAAACGTTGACCTGCAACAGCACTCGCGCGCGGATTTCCAACTGTTGACTGACGCTGGCCACGCGCTGCAATAGACTCAGTGAATCAACGGAATGAATCAGGACGGCGTGCTGCACGGCCAGCTTCACTTTATTGCGCTGCAATTGACCGATTAAGTGCCAGTCCACATCGGGTAGCAGAACGTGTCGCTCTGCCAGCTGCTGCGGACGGTTTTCTCCGAACGTGGTGTGGTATTGCTTGAGCGTTTCGACCCATTGCCATTCCGCATACTTGGTAACCGCCACAAGGCGCACGTCAGATGACTGTCGGCCCGCACGTTGGCACGCGGCGGCGATGTCTTGTTGGACGTTGCTCAGATTCTGCTGAATGATGTCGTGCATCACGGTGACTCCGGCGGCCGCCCGCCGTCCAACAGATCCTGATATTCTTCGAGGTCGTCGTTCTTCGGCAGCTTCTTGCCTCGAAAGGTGGCGATCACAGGGCTTTCTTCGCCAGCCACTTCCGTATCTGCCGCTGCAGGAACCGGGCCGATGGAACCAATCGACACAGCCGATTGTGGCGGTGCATTGGCTTCGTCGGCCATGGCTTGCTGTCGAACTTGATCAAAAATGGGTGACGAACCTGTCGCCGCCGTAGACTGCTGGCCGTCCGATTCCTGTGCCTGTCTGCGAACCTGATCGAATGGCGTGAATGGCGTGAATGGCGTGAATGGCGTGAATGGCGTGAATGGCGTGGATGGCGTGGATGGCGCACTGCTGCCGACGACGGGCGGCATGGGCGCTGACGCGGCTTTCACTTCCGCAGCAGGGCCAGCACTTGTGTTCGCCGTGTCAGTCTGCTTCGACGCAGTCCCCGACAGCGGCGTGATCGCACTGCTTGGCAAGCTGACGTCATTTGGCTGCGGCGATGTGCTGCTTGATGGTTCAGCGGTTGGTGGCTTCGCAGTCACGGTTTCGGACGGCTGCTCAACGGCGGTCGATTCATCAGCGACTTTCGCCGACGGCGTTTCCTGAGCTGCAGTTGTTTTCGCACCAGCTGCGTTCGCTCGAATCCGATCCAAGGGACTTCCGCCGCCACTTGATGCTTGGCGCCCAACCGGTTCGCCAGCTGATCCCGCTGCGGACTTGGCAGCAGACGCTGCGCCGCCGGACTGCGCGCGGATCTTGTCCAGCGGACTGACTGCAGCGGTGGCCGTAGTACCGGTTGCTGCGGCTGACTGACGAATCTTGTCCAACGGACTACCGCCGCCTGCACCGCTGCTGCTGGCTTGTTGCCGAATCTTATCTAGCGGACTGCCGCTGGCCGGGGCTTTTGTCCCGACCGCTGCTTGAGGCACACTGGTTTTCGCCGCTGATGTTTTGGCAGTGTCATGCGACTTGCTGTCAGGCGCAGTTGGCTCAACAGTCGCAGCCTGTTTGTCGACAACGATGACGCACTGAGGATCGATATCATACCAGCTGATGTCTGCCGGAGTATCGAATTCGATTAGCAGTCGACAGTTCATGTTGACCGTCTTGACTTGACCAATCCACTGGGCAAAACGTCTCAATTCCGGAATTCCCGACTGAACTTTGACATACTTATCAGTCCATTCGCGCTTGAGCTGTTCGGCACGCTGTATTGACATCGACGACGGGTTCCTGACCTGTGTTGTGCTGATCTTTGAACAGGGATCGCGAGACGTTCGCAGCTCCCCGAGCGATCTATTATCAGAAACAATTCACCGAAATACAAACGCTGTGAGTCTTCAAACATCAGTCAACCCTTATCGACGCCTCTTAATCGGAAGGGGCGAGCACCATCGGTGAGCGCACTGATTTTCTAACCCTTCATTTTCTAACTTTTTCCCTCCCGTCAGACATCCCCGACCGGTCCAATGCTCGCTGAAGTGATCGTGAAAAATGTAAGGTTAAAAAATGGGTGCGATCATGCTCAAGGCCCGGAACGTCCTTGGTTTTTCATCCGTGGCATCAGGGCTCAGCATTCCAGATTGGCGGACGGAAAGTAGCTCGACCGCAAAAACCCCAAATCTACAAGCACCCAATCCGATCCGCCGTTGGCGACCGGCTTGCCAGATCGTAATGCGAGCGTAAACTAAAGCCGCCATCACAAAAGTCTTGGTGTGCCTCGCTTTCTAATTCACGACGACAATCAGCGTCGAATGCAGAACTTTTCGGCCCAGAATCCCCGCACAATCCCCGCATATGCTCACCAGAATTTATCTCGACAACAATGCGACCACGCTGATTTTGCCTAAGGTTGCGGAAGTGATGGCGGCGGCATGGCAAACGGCATTTGCGAATCCCGGCAGCCAGCACAGTTTTGGTCGAGATGCTAGGCCGGTGCTGGACAACAGTCGAGACACGGTGGCTCGCGTATTGGGTGCCGATCCCAGCGAAGTGATCTTCACCAGTGGTGGCACGGAGTCGATCAATGCGGCCGTCTACGGTTTGACGCTGGGCCGCAAGGGCACGATCGCGCTAACTGCTGGCGAACATCCCGCGACGACAGCCGCCTGCGAACGGGCGCGCCAAACTGGAATGCAGCTGACCCACATCGCAGTCGATTCCGCCGGACGAATGCAGTCCGACAGTTTGCTAGGCTTGCCGTGGAATGACCTGAAGCTGGTCTGCGTCATTTTGGCTCACAACGAAACCGGCGTGATTCAGGATCTGACGCAGCTAGCGGCCCTGTGCGAACAACATCGGGTGCCGCTGCTGATCGATGCTGTGCAAGCTGTTGGCAAAATCCCGGTGAACTTTGCTGAGTTAAAAGCCACGGCCTTGGCCTTTGGAGCGCACAAGTTTCATGGCCCGCGCGGAACGGGTGGACTACTGCTGCGTCGCGGAGTGCAGTTGCCACCATTTCTGGACGGCGGACATCAAGAATCCGGTCGCCGCGCCGGCACAGAAGCGGTGCCGTTGATTGCAGGGATGGCGAAAGCACTGGAAGTTTTCCACAGCAGCTTCGCAGAACGAACGGCTTACGTCAGACAACTCCGCGACCAACTGCAAACCGCTCTACTGGAAACCTGTGTTCCAGCGGTCGTGCATAGCGCCGAAGCAGCACGACTGCCGAATACACTTAGCATTGCCTTCCCCGGTGTGGAAGGAGAACCGATGCTGGTGAATCTGGATCTGGAAGGCATCGCCTGTTCGCTGGGCAGCACATGTGCCAGCGGATCCGCCGAACCCGCGCCAGCATTGTTAGCGATGGGCTGCGCGGCTGACATTTGTACAAGTTCGGTGCGGTTTACTGTCAGTCACCAGAATACACCTGAAGAAATGACCGCCGCCGCGCAGCGAATTGCGAGTGTCGTAAAACGCCTCAGGACGCTCTAAAATAAGGCGGTGTGTGGCCCATCGTTTTGTGCTGACCGTCGGAGATTTTTCGCATCCCAGACGCCGGCCCATGAGTTGTCAGCAATGTCCAGTGGAAGTTCTTTCGCTTCGCAAGCGGAAACGGTAAAATGCTTGGAACAAACTTTCAGAGCCCTAGGTGATGAGGTTAAGAAGATGAGTGTTTCGACATCAACAGATGCCAATCCGCCGCGCGAGCCAGCATGGGATATTGCGCGGCTATTTCCTGATCAAGGGACATGGTCCGTCGATGATTACCTTGAACTGACGAATTCCAGT
>JBDNHJ010000124.1:0-21991 GCA_041688835.1 Fuerstiella sp. | reverse complement strand
GGAGCACTCGAGAGCGTCTATAAAAATCGGCCACTGGTCGACCATTTCCGCAACTTCTTCGAAGCGGTCGTGGAACGCAAAGAACCAATTTCGGATGTCTTCAGTCACCATCGCGCGCTGTCGACATGCCACTTGGCTGGGATCGCCGCTCGACTGGGACGCACCATCGAATGGGATCCGGCGGCGGAAGCCATCGTGGGCGACCCGATGGCCCAAGCCATGGTGGCACGACCTTATCGCAAGGGCTTCGAAATCGAAGGCTAATTGGACAGCGCCACTGTCCCCAGCCGTTTGGCCAAGCTTGCCTTGGGCTGTGAAAAAACGGACTTTTGCTAAGGGAATTGATTTCCGCAATTTTTGTTCCGTGCGGGAATCCAAGACTCAGGCCGGAGGCCGACTATTGATCGTGTTGAGCTCTCCAACCCGCGACCACGCGGCGGTAAAACGGCCCCATCATGGCCTTGACCACAGACTTTGTCAGGCGCACTGTTCGTTCCGGCAGAATACCAACCGTGGGATGCTTCAACCAGCGAGCCAACGTTTTTGGCTGAGTGTCATGCATCAGAAACAGACGCCCGTAACAGATTGCGTCGCATTGCTGCCAAGACGATGCCAGCTGTTCGGATGTGAACACATGTTGCAGTCCGGCATCGACCGCTGCTTTGATTGTGGCGGCATTCATGTCTCCACCGGGCACACTGGCGACCGTACATTTTTCGCCCAGCAGTTCCGTCAACGCGTCGCAACTGTTGCCCCATTCGAACTGCATTTGAGCCTGATTCAGACTGCGGAACACATCGGGATGACTGCAGGAATGACTTCCCATGACATGACCACGCGCGTGCATCGCTTGAATTTCTTCGGCCGTTAAAAAACCACGAGTCCCGATCAAGTCTGTCGTAATAAAAAAGAATCCGCGCCAGCCGCGTTCTTCCAGCATGCGAGCCGGAAGATCTGAACACGCTCCGCCATCGTCAAAGGTAAACACCACCGCTGGGGAATCTCCGGCCAGGTCATCCGGCGAGGAAACGACTGGCAGGCCGGATGCTTCCACGGCATCCAGCAGTTCGCGAAATCGCTGAACGGTCACCTTATACTTTTGAGCGACCGGTTGTCGAAAACCGCTGGCTTCGAAATCGTCGGTCACATCATGAAAGGCCAGACTAATCAGCGTTCGCGGCTGAAACATTGCGGAGGAATTCATGGGATGCCCTAGAACAGGATGACAAAGACAGAATAAAAAATCGAAAAACCGCGCACACCATCAACTGAATCGAAAAACCGAATCGAAAATAACTTCAACCGGCGGATCGCAGGGGCGACTAACTGGACAGCGCCACTTTGATGATCACACATCATCTGAGCCGTTTGGACGCTAGCCCCGGACCTGTCGCAAAGGGATGTCCGTGGCTAGCGCGCAAACGGCTGAGGAAAGTGGCGCTGTCCGACAAATCGTCGACAGAAAAACGCTAACTCATCGCGGAAAAGCCTGCAATAGCGATTTACGGCAGCAAAAACGCGAGTCATACGGCGGATCAATTTTTGGCCGAGCTCGTCTTCACCCGTTTTCGAAAGACTGCTAACATTTCGCGACATACATCTTTGGGGGGATGCCCAACGCCGTAAACTCAGGATGAGAAAACGTCACTGCACACAGTGATCTGACTGAACGACAGACGACTTCAGTCATCGGCACGGACTTCCTTACTATCAATCACGACCGGAAAGAGTCACGGATGAAGATTCTGGGCATTGGTGGATTCACCCACGACGCATCAGCTACGCTGATTGACAACGGAAAAGTGGTCGCAGCTGCGGAAGAAGAGCGATTCACACGCCAAAAACATCAGGCTGGTTGGCCGACCAACGCCATTGACTTCTGCCTCAAGCAAGGTGGCATCACCAAGGCGGACATCGACCACATCGCGTTCTACTGGCGGCCATGGAGTCTCGATTCCATAAAAAGCCACGGTCGGAGACTCATGCAGGTTCCCAAGCACCCGCTGTTTTCCGCAGGTTTTTTACTGAACGACATGCACGATACCGGCATGTACCTGTTTCATCTGAAGCAGCTAAAAAAAGCGACCGGCGGCAAAGCTAAGATTCACTTTATCGATCACCACGACACTCATGGGTCGGTCTTCTTTTCGTCGCCGTACGAAGAAGCAGCCGTGTTGACCATCGACAGCCGAGGCGAATGGGCCACGTCAGTGTGGTATCACGGCCAAGGCAACCAGATGAAACGCGTGGGACGAATCAACCTGCCAAATTCGGTCGGTGTGGTTTGTCTGTCAACAACGAACTTCCTCGGTTTTCGCACCGGTGATGAATACAAAGTCATGGGCTTGGCGTCTTATGGAACGCCCAAGTACTTGGACAAATTCCGTCAGATGTACAAACTGAAGAATGATGGAACATACACCATCGATTCTTCGTTCTTCAAAGTTCAACACAGCCCCGGCCGTTACTGTGGCTATGTGTCGGACAAATTCCTGAAACTGTTCGGCCCACAGCGCGAAGCCGATTCGGAACTGACTCAGGATCACATGGATATTGCAGCCAGCCTGCAGGCGGCTTTGGAAGAAATCGTCTTCCACATGCTGAACAAACTGTACGAACTCACAGGTAGCAAAAACCTGTGCCTATCAGGCGGCGTGGTGCAAAACAGTGTGATGACCGGCCGAATTAAAGAAAATACGCCGTTCGAAAACATCTTTATGCACTCGGCTTCGGGCGACAATGGTTGTTCGATGGGCGCTGCCTTCTGGGCTCACAACCAGATCCTAAAACAGGAACGCAGCGAAGTTTACCCGAGCAGTTATCTTGGTCCGGAATACACGGACGAAGAAATCAAAGCTCAACTGGACATCGCCAAACTGCCCTACACGCGACCCGACAGCATTGTCGAAGCGACGGCCGACTGTATCGCTCAAGGAAAAATCGTGGGCTGGTTCCAAGGACGCATGGAATGGGGCGCTCGAGCACTCGGATGCCGTTCGATCTTGGCAGACGTCACCAATCCAGAAATGACAAACATCGTGAACCGCTACGTCAAACATCGCGAAGACTTCCGTCCGTTTGCTCCCGCCTGTACGCTCGAACGCGCTGGCGAGTTCTTCGAAGTTGACGAACCGACTCCATACATGTTGTATGTGGTGAAGGCAAAAGAAGCCGCCAAGCAGCGAATGCCCGCGATCGTCCACGTCGATGGTTCCGCGCGCCTGCAGACGGTGGAGCATCATCAACACAACAAATTTTACGAATTGCTGCAAGCGATGGAACAACGCAAAGGCGTGCCTTGTGTGCTGAACACTTCGTTCAACATCAAGGGCGAACCGATTGTGTGCAGCCCCAAAGATGCCATTGAATGCTGGTCCAGCACGGGCATCGATTCGCTGGTGCTGGGACCATACCTGATCGAAAAGCAAAAAGGCGAAGTCCAACACGTCGCTTAGACCGTAGACTTTCGCGCACCGAACGGAAACTCAGTTCGAGTTGCCGATAAAAACTCACAGCCCCGCCAACAAGCGGGGCTTTTTCTATGCGCGACGTCGATTGGATAGCGTCACCTGATCACCAGCCCCTTGAGCCCCTTGAGCCCCTTGAGCACTTGAGCACCACGAAACGCCAGCGGAAATTTCTCACGCGAATGGTTGTACTCTGGTGACGGTTTTCGGTAGCTTGACGGTCCTGCCTGAATACTCTTACCGCTTGGAGTCTCCCCCACGATGTTCAATGCTCGAATCACGTTGCTGTCCGCCATCCTGGCCTGCCTGCTGATAAATTCCGCAGTGTCCCAAAACAAACAGGCCACCGCCAATCTTGCCGCCGGTGAACGCCCATTGGCAGTCTTGGAAATGGCCGAATGGAAGGAACTTTTCAACGGCACAGATCTTTCCGAATGGCAGGGAGACACCACGGGCTACACGGCTGAGGACGGAATCTTGGTCTGCAACAAAGGCAGCAAGAACCTGATTTCGAAACGCGAATACAGCGACTTTGCGTTTCAGTTTGAATTCAAACTGGAAGAAAGCGGCAACAACGGCGTTGGTATTCGAGTACCACTGGGCGGGCACGCAGCGTCGGACGGGATGGAAATCCAAATTCTGGACCATCATGGGGCACGTTACAGTGGAGACGCCGTCATGGCCGACGGCAAGACCCGCAAACTCAACTGGCTCAAGCCGTGGCAGTACCATGGTTCGATTTATGGCATTTACCCCGCCAAAACCGGACACCTCAAGCCCGTCGGCGAATGGAATTCCGAAACCATCATCGCCATCGACGACCACATCATGGTCATCCTAAATGGCGCTGTGATCGTCGACGTGTTCTTGGACAACCTCACACCCATTGACGGTGGCGTTCACAAGGGGATGCACAGCAAAAAAGGGCATCTCATGCTAGCCGGACACAGTGACCGTATGGAATTCCGCAACCTAAAAGTGGCCGACTATTCCCCCGCCGCGCCAACACTCAAGGACAACGCAGACAACACCCCACCGCAGGGCTTCCAAACGCTGTTTAACGGTCAAGACCTCACTGGCTGGAAAGGTCTGACTCACAAGAACGCCGTCGCCCGAAGAGCGCTAACCGGCAGTGATTTGGCGACGGCTCAGGCCACTGCCGACGGAAACATGCAGCAGCACTGGAGCGTGACCGACGGCGTGTTGACCTACGATGGAACAGGGCAGAGTCTGTGTACCGCCGCAGACTATGGCGACTTCGAATTCTACGTCGACTGGAAGATCCCCGCCGGCGCTGACTCCGGAATCTATCTGCGTGGAACACCCCAGGTTCAGATTTGGGATCCTTGGGATACGCGGCTCAAAAACGCGGAAATTCCAACCGACGCAGACACATGGGTCAGCCAATACACGAATGGTCGCAACCTCGGGTCTGGTGGTTTGTGGAACAACAAACGCTGGCGCAACGCGCCGACTGTGCTGGCAGACAAAAAACCGGGCGAATGGAACACGTTTCTGATTCGCATGGTCGGTGACAAAGTCACAATCTGGCTGAACGGCAAGTTGATCGTGGATCGCGTCGCCTTGGAAAACTACTGGGATAAAACGGGCCTCGAACCGCTGGTGCGAGCGGATCAAATTGAGCTACAGCATCACGGCAGTGAACTGTTTTTCAAGAATCTGTACATCCGCGAACTCCCGTTCTAGTCGTCGGTGAGTGGTTGGTCGCGTAGCGGGATGATTCGATGGCCAGCCGTCGGCGATCGCCCAATGCCACTCGAGTTGTCGGTCCCGTTCGTTCGTAGTCCCGCCTTGAGCCGGATTTGCACGGATCGTTGCGCTCGTTTCCACCTCAAGACGGGACGACAAACGAACATCGAATGCAGACAGCAAAAGTCTGCCATCCCTGCCGGGCAACGCCGTTAAGGATTGTGGGCCGCAAAAACATAGAGCGCTGAAAAGATGAGAGTGCGATTCAAGCCTAGAAGGCCGACACAGCCTCTGCCGGTGACGTGAGCGACCGAAAGTCTCTGCACCATGCCAAAAGGCCCGAAGGGCCGACAGAAATGCACGAAACAGTCGTTGCTGTGTCGGCCCTTCGGGCCTTTCCGCGACTCCTAGACATCACCCGGGGCCTGATGGCCCCGGCAAAGGCTGTGTCAGCCCATTCGGGCTTGAGTCGCAGATGGCAATTCCTATTTCACCAATGTCTTCCCTTGCGAAAATCCTTAACGGCGTTGCCTGCCGGGACTGAAGCGCACGAACCAAAATTCCTGCCCGACACACAGCACGGTACCGGCGGACTTGCGTTCTCGATCACGTGCCATCGCTGCTGAGATTATGAGCGAGCGTGCAAACTGCGTTAGCAACAAGTCTGCCGCTCGAAGCCACTGTTCGTGTGCTCTGCTAGGCCTCGTCTCCGAATAATCGGCGCAAGTCTCCATCATCGTTTTCTTGACCCGTTGATGGGCTCGACGTGTTCCATTGACGTCAATTGTAGAATACCACGCCCTCAATCGCCGGCTGCCTTCGAAATGCGCAACGCTGGTCTCACCAGCGACCATGACAGGGTGCTGAACTTGGGTTAACACTAGGTCCGAATTCGTGCAGCGCAAAATCCGCTTGGCCCCGAATCACACTCTGATCCGACCCGCTGCGCCTACATCGAAGTCTTTCGCAATCATTCTTCAAAAACTGGCACAGGAGCTGCGTTCGTCATTTTCGGAGCCGACGTTGATCGGTTCGCATTGGACCCTGCATCACTGATTTCAACGGTCGCCGTTCATAACGAACGTATGCACCGAACAGCCGTGGCAGTGTCCGAAGTTTCACCGTCTTTTTTGCTCTGAAAATCGGAATCACGCTATGTACGAACAAAACCGCGCTGCTTCGCAGCGCCCGGCTGTCTCAACCAGACAACGCGGCTTTACGTTAATCGAACTACTGGTCGTGATTGCGATCATTGCGATCCTGATTGCGTTGCTGTTGCCAGCAGTCCAGCAAGCTCGAGAAGCGGCACGCCGCACGCAGTGCAAGAACAACTTCAAACAAATTGGGCTGGCTCTGCACAACTATCACGACACTTTCAACACCTTCCCGTACGCGACGGCACATGCTTCTTCCAATGTTGGAACACCAACGGGGACCAACGTGCTGAACCATACGGGCTGGCTGATGCTGTTGCCATATTTTGATCAGGGACCGCTGTACAACCAGTACAACCTCTCGTGGGCCACTGGAACCAGAAACGCAAGCGGTGGAGTCGTCGCAGGCGGGACTGATCCTGCCATTAATACCAATCTACTTCTGTCAAGGACGATTATCGCCGGCCTGCTGTGTCCGTCCGATGCAGGCCCCACCACCTATCCGTCCGCCAATGCCACTTACGGATGCGGTGTCACCGATTCTGCCCGCAGCAGTTACGGGTTTAGCGTGGATTCAGGCAACGGGGGAACGATGTGGCCGGCGGTCAATCGCACAACACGGGCCATGTTTGGTCTGAATTCGGCCAGTCGAATCCGAGACATCACCGACGGCTCATCCAATTCCGCCATGGTTGTCGAAACCACGCTGGATGTTGACGACGGAGAAACGCAATCGTGGGCTTGTTCGTCTCATGTCGGACAAGGTATCGATCTTGCTGATACTCGTGGAATTAACAACTGGGTCTGCTGCACATGGCGTAGCCCGCCAAACGCTCAGCGTCAACCAGGCCGCAACGGTTCGTGGGGCGAACCCGGCAGCGCCCATACCGGTGGAATTCAAATTGCACTTGGCGATGGCTCTGTCCGGTTCCTTTCGGAAAATATCGATGCCACGTTGCGAACGAATTTGTCATCGATTGCGGATGGACAGGTCATTGGCGAGTACTAGGGAATCGTCCTGACATCGCAACCTAGGATAAGGCCTTCAGCGCTTCCAGCCTGTCGATTCTGACAAGACAGGCTGGAAGCTTTTCGTACGTATTTTGCGGCTACTGCTTCGCCCAGCATCAGGCGGCGAACGATCTTGAAAAATCTATGAGGAAACGATGCTATGAAAAATTCAAACACGCTTAGCTCCACATCGCCCACGCAACATAGTCGCTGGACGCTGCTGTTCGGACTGTGCATAACCGCGGCAGTCGCTGGTTGTTCTGATGCTGATGGATATGTAACTCCAGTCGATCTGACAGACATCACAGGAACAGTGACCTTAGATGGCGAACCGCTGGCCGGAGCAACTCTGAGCTTCATCCCTGAAACGGGAACCACGGGGACCGGAGGATTCGCTTTGACGAATGACTCAGGCCAATTTGACGCCCAGCATTATTCGCTAGAATACGGCCTCGAGCCTGGCAGTTATGACGTTGCGTTCTCTCGTTTGCAAATGCCAGACGGAAAGCCACTACCGTCTGGAATCGATGCCACAGACGCTGGCGCAATTGAAAGCCTGCCTCAACATTTGGTCGAGATTGTCCCGGAAAACCACCCCTATCGAGTGGTCGTGACCGGTGATTCCGGTGATGTGGCGTTTGAACTAACGTCGAAGAGAAAATAGTAGGCACTCGCGGGGAACGCGAAAAGGAAGAACGCGAAAAGGGGACATTGTACTTTTCCAATAAGTAGAATGTCCCCTGGTACGTGGTCCGCTTGAATTAAGATAAGAAGAACCATTCCGACGGCCGTTGTGGGAAGTGTCGCTTTCCCTTTCACACTCACGGAGACCGTTGGAATGGTTACAAGTCGTAAATCTCGCACAAAACGAAATCGAAGTCGAAGTCGATCGCAGAAGTTTAAGAAAGCGGTTCTTGGCAGGCCGCAGGGAGTCGTTCAGCCGCGCGTTCAGAAGGTTGGACCGCAGAAATTTGGCATTGTTGCGGTCGATTGTGCGAAGGCTCGATCGAAATGGATGCTGGTCGATTTCTATGGTACGGTCATCGTCGAACCGACCGATGTCGAACACAACCGCAGCAGCTTTCGGACCGCCGTGCTGACTCTGAAACAGGCGATCGAAAAACATGGACTCGCAGACGTCATTGTCGCGGTGGAAATGACGGGCATCTGTCACAAGCCGCCGCTGCGAGCCTTTCGCGACGCTGGCTTCGAAACGCGCATCGTGCATCTGTTTGCGTCGAGCTATTATCGGCAGCCGGAACACGGCGACATCAAGACGAACAACACTGTGATGGACAAACTTCTGACCTTCTATCGCTGTCTACAATCTTAGCCTGAGCAGTTAAAACGTTGGCATTGACAAAAGATTTTGTGGCTGAGTCTTAATGCGATTTTGTTCCGACCGGAGATTGGCGCGGCGGTTGCAGATTGGGGCCAACGATTGGGGCCAACGGCCGCTCCGTTTTCCTGCCATTGGGCGCTGCCCGACCGGTCAGCCTTCATGAACCACGAAAAGGACGAAACACACGAAAGGAATCGCAGCGCACCTTTCGTGTGTTTCGTTTCTTTCGTGGTTGGAAAAACTCCGCCGAAAGACCTAGCGGCTTCGGGAACGTGGCAGGCCCATCTGGAAACAAAAACACCATTCGGTGGGGCCGGGAAGATGGCAAGGACTTTGCCCATGAAAACCGACCTCTCGCACGGAATAAACACGGTGCAACTCGAAATACTCGTCAACAGCAAATTTTTAACAGCCTAGGGTTGGCCCTTGTCGAAGTTGCTGATGCACGGGATCCGCAGCCACTTCCTGCTCGACACGTTCCGGCGACCAGGCTCCTTCGTGAACAGAGTACAAGTGCCGAGAACAAAAGACCGCGCCTTCCAGGGATTCCGGTTGTCCGGGCCAGCGCGCGACAAACGTTCCTTTGTCGGCACCAGCTCGGCCTGCGACCCATGCTGGCTTGGCACCCGTCGTGGTGAACCATTCTCCCACGCGGTCGGAATCCTGGGGTGTTTCTAGGCGACCGATGATCTTTGTGCTGCAGTTTCCGAACACGTTGTAGTCCACAGACCGAGGACTCTGCGTACACACAAGGCAGCCAACACCGAACTTCCGCGCCTGAGTAAACAGCCGAGAAACGGGGCGTTTGGCGGGTGGTTCTGAACTGCCTGCCGGAAGAAAGTCGCGAGCTTCATCAATGGAAAACAGCAACTGCGGCGAATTCGGATCACCGCCGGAACACGACATCCAACGATACATTTCTGTCGCCATCGCCGCCAGAAACGCGTGCTTTTCCGATTCACTCAACGCATTCAGATAAATCACATTCAGCGGAACTTTTCCCGGCTGCGTCGGCTGTTTCAATTGTTCGACGTCCAACGTCTGTCCGCCAGAAAACAGCCGCGCCAAAGGTCCGTGCGCCAGCGCGTAAAGCTGTCGACCAAGGTTTTCTCGTTCGGACTTCTTGATCAACAGTTCCGCGTCTTCAATCCCCAATCCTTCCGGAGCGTGTGACGCAGCGGCAATGTCGGTCAATTGCAGCGGGCGGCCTGAATCGTCTCGAATCAGCGCTTTCAAAACCTGAGACAGAAAGGTCTGCTGCTGTTCGACCGACCGCTTGCCTTTTAATGTCAGCGCCACCAGGTGAGTTGCCATGGCGTTGATAATGGCATCAAATTCTTCCTTGCGACGAGCTGCCGGAAGGCCGTTGAGTTCTTCTTCACGTGGCAATCGGATTGGGCTGAGACTTAAGCGAATGCCGTGCGATGTTCCTGGCGTAAAAATTCGAGGTTCGCAGATTTGATGGAACCGGTGATAGCGTTCTCGCTGATCTTCCGGGATGTTTTCGATCGGCTGCGGCTTCAGAAACTGAACCAGATCTCCCTGAGGATCGATGGCCAGAACAGGCACGCCCTGCAAAATGGCTTCTTCGATAAAGACCTTCGCGAGCCACGTCTTGCCGCTGCCAGCCGCTCCCACGATGGCCGTGTGAGTCGACAGATTCGGCGTTGCCACTTCGACGTTCAGCGCCGCGGACGCCGAGTAACCAAGAAACAGTTCTTGCCCATTCGCTGAGTCGGCTCTCTCTTCCGCCTCATTAATTTCCGGAGCAACACCTTGCCCCGTATCTGGTAAACCGTCTATTGCGGGAACCGGCGTTCTATTGGAGAGTTGCGTGCCCGTCACGTCCCAGTGATTTAGTCGCGTTCCTTCAGACTTTGGCCCCAACCGCTGTTCGCATTTCGTCCTCCAACGACAGACATCGCACCACGACGGTTCACCGGGCGGTTTGCATCCAGTTGACGTGGTTTCGTCGTATCGTTCCCATTCCCGCATCGAGGCCAGCAAGTTGTAAACTTTCGCGCGCTCGCTCCAGACATCCTCCCAGGATTTTTCCACGAGCTGCCGCTCGGGAAAAAGATACAACACCGCTGCTGCAGGTTTTGTCTCATGCTGCTGATGATGCATTAACGCATACATACAGACCTGCATGAGATCGTCGGAAATGTGGATCGCTGGCAACAGCTTGTAATCCAGAATTCGCTGCGCCTGTGTTCTCGGGTCGTAAAAGAAGTAGTCTAAAATTCCAACGACTCGAACTTGTTCGCCGTTTGGGCCAACTTCGACCGTGACATCGACGCGACGTCTGTTGTCACCAAACGCATTTGCAAGCGTTTCGGGTGCCGATTTCGTTTCTGCTTGAACTCCCCAAAGAAACGAGGCGAGCTCGTACATATATTGCCGCAGAACCGTCACAAAATTTTGCTGCTGCGTCCCGTCCTTCTGCGCCAAGTTCTCGATGTTAACGTAATTGAAGTAAATATGTTGCTGAAGGTTTCGAGCAAGATCATCGATTGACGTTGCATTTGTCAGAATGTCCGCAACAGCCGTATCTGTCGTGGCCTTGGCGTTGAACTTCTCGACTGTCTGGTGAAACAACGTTCCACAGGCTGTCGACTCAGCACCACCGCCGGACTTCCAAAGTCGAGTGATGTCAAGAGGTCTACCCGACGTTCGCGATTGCACGACATCGAAATAGAAAACTCGAGGACAAGCGACGGCCGAACGGACTTGGGTAACACTATACCGTGGGATTTGTTCGCGTGGTGAACTCGGCATCTAGCTCCCCAACAATCGTGTTGGCAGGACCATGAAGTAGTCGTTGACAGCCGTCGCCTTCACCCTTCCGTCGTCGTGCATCTTCAACACAATGGATTTGAACATGTCATGGACTCGACGAGGGCAGTGGCTCGCACCATCCGCACGTGTCTTGTTAACCCACCAGTCTGCAAGCTCAAGCGTGGTTAATCCCGTTTTCAATGCAAGCTGCGTACAGGCTGCGGTGGTCAGCGCGTTGATATCGAGTTCAGGGAGTCCTGTATCGCCGGCGCTCTCTTTGCAGTTTCCCACCAGATCACAGATGACTTTCGAAGAAATGTATCGCTCATTGCGATGGTGTGATTCGTAGACCTCGGCTTCGCTCGGCTGATGTATCGTGCCGTCGCTTAGCGTCACTTCAAGGTCCCGTGCTTTGGCGAGCCCCACAACGACTTCGAGCGCATCGAGACTTGCGTACTGTTCGAAATCCAGAATCTGCAGAAAGAATCGTGGTCCCATTTTCTTCAGCGTTTCTAGGTGCTGCCGCCCGACCGCTCCCAGTTGCAGGGTTTCTCGAGCGTCCACGACCAGAATCGCGCGTTCCGGTGCCTTCGGCCCCTGCATTTGCTCGACAATTCGGCGCAACATGTGCGTTGCAGCGTTTCCGCTGAAGGCGTGAGCGATCTTCAATCCAATGCTCTCCTTCGATTGCTGTGTGGGCACTTTGAAGTGTCGGATAATCAACTGGAACGCGGGCGGTGTCGTCCCTCGTGGGCAGACTTCAAAATCGGCGAGACGCTTGTATTGCTGATTCCGATACGGCGGGACTGACTTTAGACAGGCCACAAGCATTGTTCGGATCAATCCAAGCAGGTTTCCATCATCGACAGGGAGTTCTTCCGGCCGAAGTTTTCGGACGTTAATGTGTTCAGCGAGTTTGGCAGCGATCTTTTGATCGATCAGCGTTTCCGAGGACAACTCCACATCAGGGACTTCCGTTGCATTGGGCCAACCTCGCAGCCAATTCTCAACTCCAGCCTCTCGAAGCTTGCGTGCTTCTGCGGCCCATGCGCGGGCAGCCCCGCTGAGTACCTGACGCGGCTTCAGGTCAGATTTTTCTTCGGAATTGTCATCATGAAGATTGGCTAGTTTCCATGCATTGCCGATTGGGAAAAGTGAATCGGAATCTCGCTTTTCCGCAATGCGCGGGACATCGCGAAATGAGGTTAGGGAATCGGCGAGTCTTTGCTGAACCATCTCCAGACAGGGGCCGTAAGTCACTCCCGTCAACGAAATGCTGAATTGACGAATTCGAGGCTCCCAACTTGCCGCATGAACCCAATTGTTTCGCGGCCAATTCAGAAATGTCTCATGCACGCCACTCGTCACAACCAACAAGTGCGGAATCGTATCCAGCATCGCATGAACGACGGACGCCCAGCTTCGTACCTGCTCTTCATTCAGGGTGTCAACTTGATCGAAGCAAAGGATGAACGCCCGTTCCCGAAATCCTGAGAACCGACAAAGCACCCGAATGACTTCCTTCATCCCCTCTTCCGTCAAAGTCGAGCCGTCCTCAGTCGTGCCGTGCAGATGAATCCCGAGCGTTTGCCCATCTTCCCTGTCGAGAAACTCTCCCATCAGCCAGCGTCTTGCCAGAACGGCTCGTCCACTCGAAGGTTGTCCGTCGCGCTGCCTGTACACGTCTTCGAAATACACCCAAAGGATTTCCGCGATCGTTCCTGTACATCCCAATTCCTCCAGCATGTTTTCAAAACAAACTCGCGCTTGCTCCGGAGTCGGTAGTCCGTCGATTTGCTGCGACGCTTTCTTGATTGCCGTTGCGATCATGCGGTACAGCCGAGTATCCCAGGGGGCCGCCCGAAACTCACGCGTGAGAATGCTGATCGAGGTCCGGAGAACAGTTCGCAGGATGTCTTCCGGCCCGGCCTGCAGGTTCAGGAGATAAACAAATGGAAATCGTTCCTCGCGCGCCCAATCGCCGAATCGCGCCAACAGATGGCTCTTGCCAATACCAGGCTCGCCACTCAGCACAACACCCTGCCCGTGGAGCCCAGTCCCGCGCGCCACAATCTGCGCTCGCTCCTTCAAGTCTGCAAATTCCTGCTCGTGGATTCCAGCGACGTTGCATGTCAGTGAATCGGCCTGAGTCACTCTGTTCTGGTCAAATGGATTGGCCAGACGAATGTGGTTGGCAAGGTCTTCGATAATCATCGGCACTACGGGAGCCTCTGCAAGAACGAGTTCGTTTGCACGCAAATGGGCATTCCATGCCGGGAACAGGATTCGGTGAGTCAGCGTTCGATCACTTCCGCACCACCAAAAGGTGTGAGCGGTTGTCAATGACGAGACACGCTGCCTTTTCGTCTTCGGTGAGTGGAAAGCGGCCTTCCACAGCACTCAAAGAATAACGGTTCGCCTTGCGAAGTCGAAGCAACTCTTCATCAAAGACGGACCTTGGATATCGATCGTCAAGCACGGGCCGCAGATCTGCGAGGCTCACGCATCCTGGAATTGAAGAATTCTTGTCCAGATTGCTAAATGCCGTCTCAAAGTCGGTCGCGAAACTCCCGGACGCAGCCATTGATTTGCTTGGTCCAGTTTCCGGATTCTCAGTCCGCCGAACGTCTTTCAGAAAGAACAGATTCCACTTTTTTGAAATCTTTAGCGCACCCAATGCCGATGGAAGTGAATTCCCCGCGATCATCTGCTCGATCGACGTTTGCACAAACGGTTGAACATCGGCATGCAGGCCTTTGGTTCGAGCGATTTTTTCAAGAGGCACGACCTGCTGTTCAGGCTTCACGTGCTTCGGAAGCAACACTGTCAGGAGCTGCGGACATTTCGCGAGCTGTTCCACGTCTTGTATCAGTCCGATCGGGGATTCCGCAGCCAGAGGGAACGCCGTCATCACTTCGGAACGATACGGATCAAGCGCTGCCGCCCGATCGGAGATCAAAATCCCGGCTTCCGGTCCAACGCGCGCACACAACTTTGAAAAAGTCGTGGGGTAGCTGGCCGGTTCTTGCACCTTCAAATCACGCAATGCGGCAACCAGTTTCTCCGACAACACGGCTTCCGGTTTTGGAAACCGAGTATCTCGCAAAGTCAGATCTGTCTTCGTTGCCTTCACAACTTCGAAGAAGACTTTCGACTCACGGCGGTTGGCGATTGCCAACCAATGGTCAGCAAATGGGGCTTTCAAGTCTTTCGGCAACTGCTTCTTGAAGACGGACAGTTTGACTTCCGGCGCGTCTTCCGTGCAGACAGAATGGATCATCGACTGCAGAAACTCGTCCTGGGTCACAACGCTCTGGGCGTCACTGGAAAACGCGAACCCTTCTGTTGTGCCATCTTTTCTGACGCAGCGAACTTCCCGGGAAAATGGTTCGCTCGCCATCGCCTGGCAAAGCAAACTCTCCGGTGCTCCCGCCGCCGCATCGACGATTTCCGCCCGCGTGAATGGACAAGGTTTGTCAGCTTGCTGAGTCTTCAGCCCTGCAACCAGATTTTTGGACAACGCCACCCACGGCAGCGGGAAACGCACGTCGTGAAGCTCTTCTTTTCCCTTCCCTTTTCCCGTGGCGGGCTTCACAAGAACAGAACTGACGAATTCGGGCAGGCTTCCCTGTTTGATCCGCTGCTTCATTTCTTTAGCGAAGGGTGCTCGAAGCGGACTGACCAGTTCGAGCTTTAGGGAATCAACGGGAACGTGAGGGAGTTGCGGCGAACACAGCCGCGACAACAGTTCGCGCAAAATCCGATCATCTCCAGCCAATCGCTCTTTGTCTTCCTTCAACGCCACAAGCGAGTCTGGCTCGTCAACAAATGCGACAATGCCCCTGGACTTCAGTGGAGCCGCTTTCGTGGCGATCAGGATCTCTTCGTCACTGACGTCGGAGTTCGCTTCCCGGGCAACATCGTTCAGAGCACACGGATAGTCGTCAGTGGTTGCTCGTTGCTCCAGAATGGCAAACATCTGCTGTGCCAGTTCGGCACCGGGCTTGGGTTTCGCGGCTTTTCGTACCAATGTTCGGTCCTTTATGCACGATCCTGAAGGTTCGGCGGAGAGGGGGACGTTCGGAAAACCGCAGTGTACGCGTGACCGATGCTGACAGAGAAACAAGAACCGCCACCAGTCACTAAACTTTGGCTATTTTTATATTTGCAGCAGCCGACGCTAACAGGCAGCGAACCGTCAAAGAAAGCGTGACCTACCCAACGTCACGCTTGGGCTTCCGTCGAGTTGGGCGAGTCGCCAAACAGGAGATGCTTAATCAGTACGGAAAATGGTCGGTCAGAGCGTGTGCTATTTTGATTTGCCGTACATGTATGTTGTATGGGGACATTGTCAGAGTGTTCGGCGCGCTTCGTGCTGTCTGCGCGGAGATTGTCGAATCGTCAAGTGAGCGGTGTCGACCCGGATCAGCGACTGGCTGGTTGTCGCGCCGGCGTTCAAAGCGGCAGAGAAATCGGCGCAGCGTGAAGCTCGGCAGACGAGACGACGCATCGCCCCGCGAGATCAGTCCGTCTGTTTGTCGAGCCGGTTGATGTGAGCCGCGCGCTCGGCGCAGGTCTCCCGACCTCGCCGGTGAGCTGGTATTCGTCCATGTGCAGCGAGCGGTTGCCGGCCCGATCCCGCTCGCAGCCCACATCGCGCAACTCCTCAAGCAGACCGCCAAGCTGCGCGAAATATTTCAGCCCGGTGATGTCTTTGTCTTTGATTTGTGCACGCGGAGTTCGTGGCATGCCGATGCCTCACTGGTCAACGCTCCGTCATGCGTGCAATTTGACCAATTTACAATTCGCGAACGCCTAGAAAATCGAGGCAAATCCCTGATCACGGATCGGTAGTCCGTATCAGCAATTGCCGTGCCGAACACTATTGGGACATTGTACTTTATGGAAAGGTAGAATGTCCCCTGATCGCGATTCCCCAGGGCGAGCGAATCGCTGCCAAGGCTTTGGGCGTGCTCTGACTTCAGCCAAGTGGTCTGCCGCGAAATCGCTGCTGGGGACGTCACTTTGTTGCTTGGCGGCGAGACGTTACGATATTCGGTAATGCTGTCCCCATGCGATCCTCTTCTGTGTCCCCACGCGATCGTCCGCTGGCAGGGCGTCGAAACTGCGTGGGCCTGAGAATGGAAATGATCCTGATGACAGAAAACTTTGCTTGATGTGTGCGACAAATAGTCATGTGGCAATTTCCTGAACAAACAAGGAGCTGAGCTATTTCATCCTTCGTACGCGGCGCGATCTGCGTCCTGTTAGTGGGCACGCATGCCTTGGCTGATACCGTCGAGGTCAAGTTCAATCGCGACGTCCGTCCGATTCTTTCGAAGAACTGTTTTGCGTGTCATGGCCCTGACCCGCAGACTCGCGAAGGCGGTTTCCGGTTGGATGTCCGCGACAGTGCCATCGCGGAAGCTGACTCAGGCGAGCGGCCAATTATGCCGGGCGACACCGAGGCCAGCGAGCTGCTGCGACGAATCGAAACCACCGAAGAAGGGGAGGTGATGCCGCCTGATCCTCACGATCCACTCGCGACGGCGGAGATCGATACGCTAACGCGGTGGATCGCCCAAGGCGCGGTGTATGAAAATCACTGGTCGTTCGATCCGCCGCGACCAGTCGCACCTCCAGCGGTCACACTTGCAAATTGGCCCAGGAATCCGATCGATCGCTTTATCTTGGCGCGATTGGAACATGAAGGGCTCGCACCCGCGCCCGAAGTCAATCGTGAAACCTTAATCCGTCGGGTGACACTCGACTTGACTGGATTGCCGCCCACGCCTGCGGAGGTCGACGCGTTTCTTGGCGATACCCAAGCAGGGGCGTATGATCGCGCGGTCGATCGATTGATAAACACAATCGCCTATGCCGAGAGGCGCGCCCAGGATTGGTTGGATCTGGCAAGATATGCGGACACGCGAGGATTTGCCGATGATGGGATGCGGCAGATTTGGCCGTATCGCGACTGGGTCATCCGCGCGATCAATCGCAATCAGCCCTTTGATCAATTCACGATTGAGCAACTCGCGGGCGATATGCTTCCCCATGCGACGAATGAGCAGCGACTTGCGACAGCGTTTCATCGCAATGCCCCCCAAGCCAGAGGGCTCACCTATCCGGTTGAGGAGTATCGACTCAAAGGTGTTGTCGACCGCGTGAATACAACTGGTCGAGTCTGGCTCGGACTGACGATGGGCTGCGCCGAATGCCATGACCACAAATTCGACCCGATCACCCAACATGACTACTATTCGATGTGTGCGATTTTCAATAACGTCGAGCACGGTGGTTCGGGACTTGAACAGGGTGGCCCGACGATGCAGTACCATCCCCCACCGATGGCGAGCGCCGAAGCCATTGCTCAGCATGCTCGGGTTGAAACCGAGCGGGAAAAGGTCGCGGCTGAGCTGATTGCAGTTCGAGAGCTCATTCCGTCAGGGGCTCCGCTGGAGCACGAAAATCTGCTGGGGAATTGGGATCAACCCACCCTCGTTGCCGATCCGGCCGAGTTCAACGTTACTGGCGATTTCACAATCACCGCGCGAATTCGCACGACTCAGAGTGTGGCCGATATCGTGTCGAAATACGATTGGCGCGGCAGGCAACGAAGCTATGTGTTCGGCATCGGCGGTGAGGGGGAACTCATCGACACGGCCGGACATCTGTTTTGCTGGGTGTCATCGCAGGCTGATCCGTTTGCCGGTGTGGAGGTCATCAGCAGCTTCAAGATTAATGATGGGTTCGAGCATGATGTCGCCGTCGTTTTCGAGGCTGGCAAGTCGCTGCGGCTGTTTGTTGATGGAGTCGAGGACAAAGCGGCTCGAGTGATCGGAAACGTTCCTGAGTCAGTCGCGATATCAGATCGTCGTTTAGCCATCGGTGCGGGCTACGAAGGGACACCGGAAGCAAACGCGTTTCGCTTCGAGGGCAACCTGACCGAAGTGCGACTCTTTGGAGCGGCGCTTGATGACCAGATTCGCCAGCGCAAGTCGGACCCCAAGGTGGCGAAGTTGCAAGCCACGCTCGCAAAGTTGGACGCCAAGATCGCGGACGATACTGCGGCGGTTGTGTCGGCTCCCGTGATGCGTGAACGACTTGAACCTCGCGAGACATTCATTCACATCCGTGGCAGTTTTCTCAATCGCGGCGAGCAGGTGTTCCCTGCGGCACCCGCGATGTTTTCGTCAGCCGAGAACGAGAAGTCCAACAACCGGTCGGCGTTTGCACGTTGGTTGGTCGACGACAAAAACCCGCTGGTGGCGCGAGTCGCAGTAAACCGGTTCTGGCAAACTTACTTTGGTCGTGGAATCGTGTCGACATCGGATGACTTCGGCGCGCAGGGGGCGATGCCGACGCATCCCGAGTTGTTGGATTGGCTGGCCACGGAGTTCGTGACCAACGGTTGGGACATGAAGCACATGCATCGGCTGATCGTCACGTCAGCCACGTACCGACAATCCACTCGCATCGCAACAAAGTCCCTAGATCGCGATCCCCAAAACCTGCTTTTGGCGAGAATATCTCGCGTGCGCCTGCCTGCCGAACAGATCCGTGACCAAGCGTTGGCCGTGAGCGGCTTGCTGGTCGAGAAAGTTGGCGGCCCACCCGTGTTTCCCTATCAACCGGAGGGCTATTGGCAACAGCGGGCACTTCCGGGCAAGTGGATCAACGGCACAGGTGACGATCTCTATCGACGGACATTGTACACCTATTGGCGACGGATGGCGTTGAATCCTTCGCTGGAGGTTTTGGATGCACCGGCCCGCGATCTCTGCGTCGCACGGCGTAACATTTCTAACGTCCCCACCCAGGCACTGGTGTTATTGAATGAGCCCGTTTTTCACGATTGCGCGGTCGCGTTGGCAGCGCGACTGCGACGCGAGATTGATGGTAATGAAGTTGCAAAACTGGAACATGCCTTTCGTCTCGTCCTCAGCCGCGCACCGGACGATGGCGAGCGATCCCAGTTTCTGGCCTACCTTGCTGAACAGCGTGAGCAGTTGAGCTCTGAACTCGATGCCGCCAGGCAACTTGCCGCCATGCCGGAGTCGCAAGACTTCGTCGACCAAGCCGCATGGACGTTGGTCAGCGGTGTGTTACTGAACCTCGATGAAACGATCACACGACCATGAGCAAACTTGAAGAAATTATTTTGCAAAATGCACTGGTCCACGTTTTCGTAACGCACTCAAGCAGGAGACCACGATGAACTTGAACGCAACAATTGCCAAGACCGTTGCTCGACGGTCATTCCTACAGCAATCGGCCATGGGGATCGGCTCGATGGCACTCGCCTCGTTGCTGCAATCCGAGGGATCGGCCAGCGAGACAAACCCGAAAGAAAGCGGCGGAGCGATCAAGCAACTCAGCTACACGCCGCGAGCGAAACGGGTGATCTTTCTGTTCATGGCGGGTGGGCCATCGCATGTCGACTTGTTTGACCCCAAGCCGATCCTCAATCGACTAGACGGGAAAGAAATTCCACGAGAACTTCTCAAAGATCATCAGTCGTTTGCATTGATTCGCGGGATGCCAAGCTTGAAGGGTTCACCTTATCAATTTGCACCACGCGGCGAGTCAGGAATCGTGATGTCGGAGTTAATGCCGCATTTGGCAACCGTAGCCGAGGAACTGACCGTGGTCCGTTCGATGAACACGGACACCAATGTGCATGACCCTGCGGTCAATGTCCTCAATTGCGGCTCGCAAATGTTCGACCGACCGACCATGGGAGCTTGGCTTTCCTACGGATTAGGGTCGGAGAACCAAGACCTGCCCTCGTACATCGTGCTGACGTCGGGCGCCGATGACGGACAACCGCTGTTGCAGAGTTTTTGGGGCAACGGATTCTTGGACTCCAGTCATCAGGGCGTTCCCTTTCTGCCGGGTACCGAGCCGGTGCTGCATCTTACGAACCCAGCAGGTGTGAGCGGCCAACGCCGACGCGAGCAACTCGACCTGTTGGGTTGGATGAACGAACGACAGCACGATGCGCTAGGCGATCCCGAAATTCTGTCACGCATCGCGGCTTACGAGATGGCGTTTCGGATGCAGACGAGCGTACCTGTCTTAACCGATCTCAACAGTGAATCCCAAGAGACGCTTGATCTGTACGGTGCCGATCCAAGCGTGCCTTCGTTTGCTAACAACTGTCTGCTGGCACGTCGGTTAATCGAACAGGATGTACGCTTCGTGCAACTCTATGATCGAGGATGGGACTCCCACACGAACATTGAATACGAACACAAGCGTCAATGCGAGGCGACCGATCGCCCGGTCGCGGCGTTGTTAAAAGATCTCAAGCGCCGCGGCTTGCTGGAGGACACGTTGGTCATCTGGGGTGGAGAATTCGGACGGACGCCCGTCGCTCAAGTCGCGGGAAAGACGTACGGCCGCGACCACCATCCGCACGCCTTCACGATGTGGATGGCCGGTGGCGGAGTGAAGCGAGGCTTCACCTTGGGTGCGACCGACGAGTACGGTTATCACGTCGTCGAAAACCCCGTCCACGTTCGCGATCTGCACGCCACGATTCTGCAATTGTTAGGAATCGACCACCACCGTTTGTCGGTCAACGTCCAAGGTCTTGAGATGCGATTAACGGGCGTCGAAGAAGCAAAGGTCGTCCATGAACTCTTCGCTTAGTTTTGTTCATTCAGTCGTAAGCACCCGCACACCAAGAAACCCATGGGGGCGACAGCACTTTCTTGACGTGCCCCATGGACCACGCAATCTCGCGCTAATCCGACTCAGTCTCGTTCAATAACAATCGTTGCCAATTCGCCCACAATATCACAAAGTGCTGTGTCCCCATCTTGCACCATCGCGGTCATCGCAATTCTTCCCTCCGACGTGTGCCGCACAGGCGGAATGGTTGTTCCATCGTTCCCCCGCGCTCGCCCTGACTCGATGCCGAACTCGATGCCCGACGTCACTGGTTATTCGACGCTAACCCTACGCACGCTCGCGGCTGCCGCCGCGAAGTGGCCCGTCCTAGGCCCGAGTTTCGCGGGCGTCCTGCCCGCGACGTGCGCCCGGTGCGCCCGGTGCGCGGACGCACGATGCGAAGCGGCGATCAGAGTTCCGCCGCCGTTGTTACCGCGCTGGCGTGGCAACCGTAATCGGCAGCGGTCACTGCATGACGGTCTCATAATGTAATTCCAACTCGTCCGCGAAACGCACAAGTTCTGCGAGTGCAACAGTGGCTCCTAAAGCCCAACCGATTGACGCAGGAATTGGCTTGTCGGGGATTTCCAGTTTCACCTCGCACTTATTTCCTTCAACCGTAACGCGAAGAGAAAAGTCTCGATCATCAATTGGCTCGAAGCAGTAGTCGCCACCTTCAGTTGCAACGGCGCGTAGAGCCGCGCAGAATTGATCGCCTATCATTTCGGATTGAATCGTAAACAGATTCAACACTTCATCGGGGAATCGGAATGGGACGACTCACCGTTTCAAAAAGCACTGGCTCGTCAGATCGCAACTGAGCTGGGCGAAGAGAATGGCGTTCTGGCTTT
>JBDNHJ010000123.1:0-5280 GCA_041688835.1 Fuerstiella sp. | reverse complement strand
TTGAAGTACACCGCCAGCTTGCGAACTTCACGCAGATAGCCATCATGAGTCCGCTGCGCCATCCCCCGCAACTGCAGATCCTGCGACATCCGTTCGCGTAAAGATTTACCGTTTGGGTCATTGTTACCGCTTGCAGCTGAAGTGTGATCGTGTGACATCGAAATCTCCCAGTGAAAGAAAAAGTTACCACTGGAACATGCCGCAAAATTAAGTACACTTCAGCTCGCAAACCAACATACAAGGACCGCCGCGCAGCGGCTCACTTGAACAGATGATTGAATCTGAACTTCTCGAACTGGCCAGCTCCGCATTCCACGCAGTTCAGAAACCAACACGATTTACTCGGTGCAACTGCGACGAGTGTCATGTTTTGGCGACTACGCTGACCGCCAGCACACGCGAAACACTGACTGACTTAGATCTTCGTCATTCAAGTTGCCTGCTGTCGCCGGAAGCTTTCCATTACTTCGTGCCTGGCCTTATTCGACTCTCACTTCCATCCGGGCAGCCCGATTCCGACCTTGCAGATGAATTTGTTGCTGATCTCTGTCAGCCCATCAGTAAAAACTCGCCACCGTGTTGCCATCCCCGGGGAACAGCGTTTACAGCTCAGCAGACGGCCGCAGTACTTGCCTTTCTCGTGTACATCCGAGATCATAGTGACTGGGAATTTGAGCAACCATCCTGCGGGATCGAGCGCGGTATCACGAACTGGCAGTGGTTTCTCAAAGTGCACGGAGAGTCCCACTAGAATCGAACGAAACGCACAGTAAATCGGGTAAGGGTCGTCATTGCTGACGACCCTCCCCACACCACCTAGCATGCGGATCCGCACTAGGCGGTTCCTCGAAGCGGAGCACGGTCGCACCAGAGTTGTTTGAGCGAAAGAAGTCCTAACGTTTCGTGCAGCCATTTGTTAGGCATCGCATACCGCATCGCCGGCGTCCGTGAGAGACGCCAGTAGCTTTTGCGGCTGATCGCGTGTTTGATCGCAAAGTCGAGACTCACCCCCAGACGCACAAGGTTCTTCACCTTCGTGCGCGGACGACGCCACTGTTTCCAGAAGCACATCCGAATCCGGCGGCGAACCCAACCATCCAGTTTGTCGAATAAATCAAACTGTTGAGCCAGTCCGAAGTAACCGATCCAGCCTCGCACATAACGATTGAGGTCGGTCAAACGACGTTGCATTGAAACTCCGCGGCTGCGGCCGCTCAGTTCTTTGACTCGTCGCTTGAAGGCTTTCAGTTTCTTCGGTGCGACCGTGATCGTCACACGCTTGCCCGTAAATGCAAACCCGAGATACTCACACCCGCTCGCAGGAAGCAACCGATCAGTCGCAGCAAACGCACGTCGTGAACCTTACGGCTCACGCGAGTCATTAACACGTCATGTTTGTCAAGCAATGAGCCGCTCACAGGCTGCGTTGAGTGAAGTTTCAGACGTTGGGACCTCGTTGCGAATTCTTCATGCAAAAATGAGAGGACACTTCAGACCATGAACCAACCATTGGCCCTTCAACGATTCTGCCATCAGGTACAATCGCACCGCCAATGCCGACTCATTGCCCGATAAGTATCACGGGACGTAGCCAATCCGGCGCGACACAGAGCCAGCTGCGTCCCATTTATGTCAGCAGTGCGAAGCGGCTGAGGCTCCGGGCAGATACGCGAACTAAGACGATCGCGGCTTTGTGACATCACGGAGGTGCTTACACATCGCCTGCTGCGGACTGAGTTCTTTCCAACGTATCCGCCAACTTGTGAACGTGACACTCCGTCCATTCCATCTTGGCGGTCAAACTGTTACCAGTCATGCGGACAAATTGTCCTTGCCGATCAACCGCAATGCCTTTGCTATCGCCAACGTCTCCAGGAGCCCGCCTAACACCGCCGTACTGTTACTGCTGCCCTAAGTGGCACCCGGCAAGCCGAGGCTGCCAGAGTGACTCCTGTGGGCTTCTCGGCTTCACTAATCTCCGCCAGGCTACCAAAAAAAATGCGTGCTGCGTTCGGCAGCGGCATGCGCGCAGGTAAGGCAACTGGGCATTCCGTGCGCAGGCCATAAGTTGCTGCTCATGCATAATAAGAACCGTGTCATGTCGAACTGGAAATGCCGGCCCAATGCTCTCCTGAACGAGAAGTTTGCCGAGATCGAGCATCCCGATGGCGTCGTCTACCGCGCGGATCGCGAAACGGGACCTCCATGCAGTTGGCCAAACTTGGCAGCGTCTTCTTGTTATCAGCAACGCGGACAATTTGTCCGGTTGGTCACTCCCACAGCTGATGCTGTTGGTGACTATCCTGTCGAATGCTGCATGCATCTCCTGTCGAGCAGCATGGCGCTCAGCCTGAACCTGATGGCGTGGCTTATCCGAATGACTACGCACCTCAACCTGTGGCGGGGTGCCGAATGAACGCTGCTGTGGGAAAACAGCTCATATCGACTCGTGCTGAAAACCTCTCGCCTGACGGCTTTTCGGTGTTTTGAATTGTCTCACGGGAATTTAGAACCCGAAGGGCAGGCAAAACACGAAGGACTCCTGTGCAAGACGACTTGTCGCAGAAAACCAACCATTCTTGAACGGCGATGGGGGCGTCCACGCTGCCGCCGTTGACCAAGGAGCGCTGAATGGCGCCAGCGGCTTCCGCATCGACGGCATTGATGCAAATGACTATTCCGGTAAGTCCACTTTCGTTAGGGTGTAACCGGCGATCCGCCGCCAAAATAGATGGGATTGGGGGAGCTGGGTAACGCCCTGTTGTCGCCACGCCCCCCCCCCATTTACAGGCATTTTCACGAACCCACGGTAGTGCTGCGAACGCCCAATCTCTATGACACTTGAACTAAGGCATGATTTCAAACCACGATTCACGGTGTCAGATTTCAAAAATGCCGCAAAAACCGGGGTTTCGTGTCGGCGGGTTGCCGGTTACACCCCTTTTGTTATTCTCGTTTCTTGCAACCGCCGGAGCTTTGAAGAGCTAAGCATCATCTGATCGTGGTTGATGACCTTGACAGCTGCCGAAGGCCTCGGTATTTCTGAGAGTCGCGACAGCTTTTTCGAGTACAAATTCGCGTTGGGAAAATGAAAAACAGGTTCGTCGAAGTTTTGCGTAGTTACAGATCTTTGCGAGGTCGTAGTAGGCGACGTGATCTGCGATTCTTTAGGGGCGCAGCGTTTGCTGTTTAATTTCACACGAATGAATTGATGAAATTGTTTGTTGCTGCAACTCGGGAAAAATGAAATGCCTCGTAGAAACAGATCGAATCGCTCTTCTGCCTATTCAAACCATCCAGTGGAAATTCTGGAGCAACGTCTGGCACTGACTCCCAATCTGACGCTGGTAGATGCCTATCTGATGGATCAAGCTGGCACCCGGGTCGATTCGGCAGCGATTGGCGAACGCGTCGGAGTGCGATTTGACTTTTTCGTCGAAGGGTTGCCATCTGACTCTGTCTATACGGTGGCTGCAACCCTCGATGGCGTGACGCATACGCGAGATATGTCGCATGGAGCAGGTGCGTCGCCTAGAAACTGGTGGAATGGTATCGGCGGATGGTTTGTTCGCGAACGTGAGTACGAAGTTACTGTCACCGTAGACTCCAGCAATGTCGTGGCAGAATCGAATGAAGCTGATAATTCTTTTACATTTCAGTTTACGCCACAACTCGAGTTGCCACCCTCGGCGATGTTGTTTCCACTCGAGGGTGAAATCAGGAAAGACTTTTCACTTGGTGGCTACGTCGACGTTGATAATTCCAGCAGTTTCCACGATTATCGGGGTGGTAAATTGGCTTACGAAGGTCATCGAGGAATCGATGTAACGCCAGTTTCCACCGAGCTAGTCGATGCTGGAATTCCGGTCCTCGCGGCGGCAGATGGTGTCGTAATTTATACTCAGGATGGGGAATCGGATTTCGGCGGTGGTCCCGCAAATGGTCTCGGTATTGACCATGGAAATGGCTGACAACGCACTACGGACACCTTCGACAGAACTCGCTGAAGGTAGACCCGGGCCAATATATCACTGCGGGATCGCAAGTGGGCCTGCTGGGCGGTAGCGGAAATGGGGGACTCCACTTGCATTTCGAGACATTTTTTCGTGGCAACGCAATTGACCCCAACCTTGTAGGTGACCAGTTCTGGTCGCAGCACATTCCCTACTCCGGTGAGCATCTAAATGTCATGGGGCTCGAGATGACGAACTATAAACCTTGGGATACCCATAAGCAGGAATCATGGTCAAACTTTGGTCGCCTTGCAGAATTTTCCCAGACTGCAGCGAAGACCCCTGTCTTCTACAAGAAGGTTACCGGGCTCTCTGTTGATGATGAGATTTATTGGCGATTCTATCGCCCCAATGGGGATCTCTATGCCTCTTGGCAAACCGGTCTTCTGGACGATCTAATAACGACGCCTCATACTTTTTGGGCTTTCACCCCTGTGATGCCATCGCAGCCAGAGTTCGGTGACTGGGTGATTGCAGTAGAGGTGAATGGAGTAGAGATGGCTCGTCAGGTAATGCCAGTGGTTGAAGGCGAAGTTGCCGCTCTGAGAGTTGAAGATCAGGACGGTCTTTTCCTCCATCCCCTTCGGTATAGGCCCATGGCCATAGATGATCATCATGAATTTCAATTGACGAATCACGGGACTGGCTCTCTCTCTCTCTCGGGCAATTCATCGTCCCTGACGGATTCAAGTTGGAGTCAGATGTCCCGGATGAGATTGCAGTTGGGCAATCAACGACCGTTCGTATAACGAGAGACGAGTCTCATGTTGGCTATTCAACTGGTTACGTAGAAATTTACTCATCGAGCAACTCGTCACCTATCTATCGATTTGCAATTGAAACGAGTCCGGCGTCAGAAGGTGTACCGGCTTTGATCGTCGGTCTCGAGAAACGGGTGTTGTCGGAAGGCATTACCTTTTCGGCCAACGTCAGACGGACTGGCAACTTGGATGAGCCATTAACCGTCACGCTGCAAACATCGGATCCCAATCGGCTTGGGATCCCCAATGAAATTGAATTCGCAGCGGGAGAAAAATGGAAGCGGTTCGATATTGGCGGCAGCGTGGATTTCGACCTTCGGACCAGTGAGCGGTCAACTCTTCGAGCCGTTGCAAACGGTTATCTTCCGTAAGCGTCCGGGGAACCCATTTGGGCGGGCCGCGTTCAGTTGCGGGTGCCGTCGGCGTTGCGGAGCTCAGCGGCTGCGATTTTCTCGCGGCGTTTTTGACGATCGTCGCGTTTGCGGTTGGCCACCTGGCGTGCCTCT
>JBDNHJ010000122.1:0-3369 GCA_041688835.1 Fuerstiella sp. | reverse complement strand
GGCAACCGTGACGAAGCGACAGTCGGCTTCAATCAGCCGGCGAGCCAGCAGCATCTGCTTGCCGAGGGAATCCGGTGATGCGGCCCGTCTCTTCTTCTGCAATTGCCGCGGAAGCCGGAACCGGCTCGTGTCGTAGCGGGCCACCAGAGCAGGATCCTCGCGGCTGAGGTCAAAAGCATCGCTCATGCCGCCGACGAGCACGTCGAACGCCTGCTGCTCGAACCGGTCGGCTCCGCCCAGCAGATCGGTTCCATCGACGCGGCGTTTGAAGGTGTCGAGGCTGTCCAGCAGAGTCCGTCGGTCTTCGAGCTGCCTGGCCGGCATCCGCAGCTTCATATTCTGCACAATCTCGGCACCGGAACTTGGATCGAACGGCTTGTAGGCATTCGAAAGAGGCCCGGTGTCAGACACGAACTCCACAAAGCGGCGGCCGATTCCCTGGTACTCATCGCCGACAGCCGGAGGAGTGATGATTGACGCATGCGGAATCCCGGTGCGGCGGCTGTTGGTCCCGGCGATGCGGGCGAAGAGCGACGCCAGGTTGATTCCACTGGGGTTTCCACCTGCCATCACATGTCTGGCTGCTGACTCGTGATTACTGATTCCATGCTGAAAACAGCGGACAATAGCCATACGGTCAGCCATTGATGCGAGCCCCGGAAAGTGGCTGCCAAACGTGATGCCGGGCAGCGCTGTCTTCACCTCTCCGAACATGGCACGGTATTCGGATGGGGCAGTCATTTTGGGATCGAACGTCTCAATATGGCTTGCGCCACCTTGTAAATTGAGAACTACAACAGCCTTGTCTTTAATGAGCGCTCCGCCACTGGCCGCCTGAGATTCTGCCGAGAGCAGGTTTGAGAGCGTCAGTCCGCCGATCCCAAGTGTGCCTACCTGCAGCAGTGCCCGGCGAGTGTAACCATCACAGTTCGCATGCCGGTCGTTCGCGTAAAGAGTCAGCATCACTGTTCCCGCCGCAATTGAGGGTGACGTTGATTGTTTTGTATGTCTCCGCTGTCCTGATGACGGACACGCCGCTCACGCAACTTTAACTCGTCCATCCAAATCACCCAAATGAAGCGATTAGTTTCACTGTTCTGGTAACGACATCTTTCGTGTGAATTCCGGAAACAGAGGACTTTGAAGACGTGGGCAGATGAACTCAACGGCAAGCCATGTTGCCGTGAGCAACGCTGACGTCATTCTTCTGCTGGCAACCTTGCCGGGGAAGCAAATGGGTCGGCCTGAACCATTTGCTTCCCGGAGAATGTGATTTTGATCAGTTGATTCATGATACTTTGCTCTATTTCGGATTTGGCTCGCTGGGGAGTCGCGCCGGCACCTGCTCCATCCAGGCAAGCAGATCGCCGAGTAATTCATCCCGCTTCTCTGTTTGGGACAGTGCCAGATTCTTCCGCTCGCCTGGGTCGTTGGCAAGATTGTAAAGCTCGGCGGCGTTGTTGCGGCTAAGTGTTTTCCGCCCACCGTCGAGCTGCCACTCCTCGTGATAGAGGTGCAGCTTCCAGTCACCCTTGCGGATGACGCTGACCGGACGAGTTCGAAAGACCGGATCGCGACCGCGCGGCACGGGGCCGTTCAGGTAGCCAGGGAAATGCCAGAAAATGGCGTAGCGCTTCAGCTTCGATTCGCCTTTCAACAAGGGAACCACGCTGGCACCGTCGAGCGGTGATTCCGGAAGCTCTGCACCGGCAGCCGCGAGAAACGTTGGATAGAAGTCAACGCTGAGAACCGGCACGTCACAGGTTGATCCCGGGCTGACAACCCCCGGCCAGTGGGCAATCATGGGAACTCGGATGCCGCCTTCGTAATAGCAACCCTTTTTGCCCCGCAGTGGTTCCTGCGAGACATGCGTCCCACCGTTGTCGGAAGTGAAAACAATGAGCGTGTTCTTTTCCACGCCCAGCTCTTTCAGCTTCGCCCTGATCAGTCCGATGCCGCTGTCAAGATCAGCCAGGCAGGCGGCAAAAAGCGGATCTCCATGTCCCCGTTCACCCGATGCCTTGCCAGAAAACTGTTCTTTGGTCTCCGGCCGACCCTGCAGCCTCGAATGCACGGCATAGTGTGAGACGTATGCAAAGAAGGGACGTGTGCGGTTCGCTTCCATGAACTCGCAGGCGGCGCGGGTGATGGAAAAGATGCCTTTCGGGTCGGCTGGATCGTTGCTGTTCAGTCCATGCTGCGACACCTTGACGACATCAAACCCGGCACGTTCGGACTTCCCGTCCGCCGTATCCTTAAGGTGGCACTTGCCGAATAGCCCGGTAGCGTAACCGGCAGATTTCATGGCTTCACCCATCGTGGTCGTTTCCGTCGGCAGGCTTCCCTTGTTAGGGATCGGCAGCAAACGCATCAGTTCCACCGGTCCGCGCTTCGTACTGCCGACGGCATAGACATCATGGCGCGGCGTGTATTGGCCAGAGAGCATACACGCGCGGCTCGGCTGGCAGTTTGCTGCCGAGGCATAGGCATGTCGAAATACCATGCCCTCCGCGGCCAGGCCGTCGAGATGTGGTGTCTCGCAGAAATCGGAGCCGGCGAAAGCAGGTTCCTGCCAACCAAGGTCGTCAGCAAAAATGAGCACGACGTTCGGTTTCTCCGCTCGGGCAGCAGTGAGATTCAGACAGGCCAGCAAGGCGAAAGCGATCAATCGAAACATGGCGTTCGGAGTTTTCATGGTCGGTATTCACAGTTGAGGTGTGGTTTCGGTTGCGATCAAGATCGTTGACTTTGCTCGGTCGCAGTTTGGGATTCGGATAGTCCGGATGCAGGCCGAGCATGCGTGGTGCGGTGGGACGGACGGGCCCCAATTAATGGCGGATGGGTTTTACTGGCAGAAATGTTCCATCTTTTCCAGTCAGCCAGTTCGGCAGCGGCTTCACGCGTCTTTGGTGGAGCATCCGCGAAGAGCCTAACAGGGCCGGAGGAGTTCCTTTTTCGATCACCGTCAGAATAAACTCGGCGCAGGCGGGTTGGATGAGGCTCAGTATTACGCGAGGGATCAGCAGCCAGATAAAAAAGCGTGACTGAACAGATCAAAGGGGTCAGATACTAGGCCTCTTTGATGATTCTCGACCCCTTTTATTCTTGGTTCCTGACACGAATGGCACTGCCGCGAAATTTGTTTGGAATCTGCGCAGCGTGATGACTCGCGTTGACCGCGGCAAGAATTTTTTTGTTATCGCACCACGTTGAAGGAAATCGGAATGTTGGCTGAACGTCCTGATCGCTAAACTTCTCGGCGGCTGGACCTTTCCTGAATCTGTCTGCGTAGAAACAATTGACCAGGGAAGGTCCATGTCTTTTACGCCACCAACCGCATTTGATGCAGCATCATTTTCCATCTTCCGG
>JBDNHJ010000121.1:0-31476 GCA_041688835.1 Fuerstiella sp. | reverse complement strand
GTTGCACGTTCAGCAAGTTTGATGGGAGTCGAAAATGGGGGCAAAGATCGGATGGGCGGCCGCAGGGCTTGTAAGTCTCGTCGCTGGTCTGTGGATACGACAAGTCGGAGTATCGGATCATGTTTCATCCGGAATTTCTGTGAGTCAGCGGGAGTTTAATGTGACGGCGGCATCGGGCACTGATCCGGTCATGGTTTTCGTTCCGCTGGTGAACAATTCGGCGAAGAGGGATCGTCTGGTGGGAATGAAGTCGAGTTGTCATTGCGTGACGACGGCGGATCTGCCGCACGAAATCCTGCCAAGCGAATCATGGAACCTGCCATTGAAGATTGATGCGTCTGGCTACGGCGCTGGTGAACAATACCTGTTTGAAATTACGTTGTTTCTGGAATCCGGTTCGGCCGTTCCTGTACGAATTGATTTTGTGATGGCTGACCGTCAGTCATCTGATTCCCCACGTTCTGAGGAAAGGGAAATGTGATGGAAGTTGTTTTTCGATCGATTTCGAATCTGCTGATATGCTTGTCGTTGGCCGCTTTCGTTGCGGGGTGCGGTGGCGGGGGCAGTGGCAGTGGAGCGGCGACCAAGGCGTGCACATCTAACACCCCGCCAAACTGCGGAACTAACTGCCCCGTGGGAAAAAAGTGTAAAGCAGGTGCAAGTTGCTATTGTCAGAACGTTTAAGCTGTGTGGCCAATCCGCTGCCAACACGCTGATCCGAAACGCGATCTCGCGCCGTCAATTAGTGGGCAATGCCAAATGGGGTTATCAAGGATCTTGCAATGCGCTGGTCTCATCGTGGCGGCATTGACTCTGCCGATGGCTCGTGGAAGTGAAGAATTGACCAACTTGGTTTATTCTGACGCATCGCGGGTTTGGGCAGCGCATATCAATCGGCTTCTCTCCGACCCAAGCGAATTGCGTGTGGCGATTCATGACGATGGCGTGGATCGCAAAGTCGTGTGGTTGAATTACGCCAATCCGCCACGCCGAATGATACGTAGCGAGTCGCCACGGTTCATTCATGTCTACGCCGTCAATGACGATTACGCATTTGACATAGCCGCCCGGTCGGACCAAGCAGACGTTTTTTGGTTGGACGAGTTAGGTGACTCGGTGCCATTGGCCGCCCCCCCAGAGAGCTTCGACTTGTTTCTTCCAGAAGCCACTTTCATGGGTTATCCGCTAACATGCTTGGTTCGGCGTGACTTGGTCACGATAAACAGTGTGGAGTTAGATCGCGATACGCCATCACACGTGTGGATCAAGGCTCACGTCCGGAAAACGGTACGACTTTCGGAAGTGCCGTTTGTTCACTTCGAAAATCAATTTCTAGAGGGAACAGATTTTGAGGTCTGCGTGTCGCACGGCGGCGATTGGAAACTTATTAGCGCTAAAGTCACTTATCCCCACGGAACGATTTGGAACCAAGAAAACTCTACTAATTCGAATGGCCAAGTTTCACTAGCAGTAAACGCAAAAAACGCTGGCTCGACAGTTCGGGCGTATTCGAGCGTTCTGAAGCAGCATCCGCTAAGACCTCTCGACGACAAGCTCTTCTATCTTGCGCACTACGGCCTGAGCGAATCAACGGCCGGTTTCCTGATGGGTTCACGACTGTATATTCTCGTGTTCTGCAGTTTGTTTTTCGGGGCGGTTCTGTTCCGAATCCTAGCGTATCTCGCGAAACGTCGGAGAACGAAGAATTCAGAGAGTGTTTTGTGACCAATGCGCCGTCAATGCCCAATGATTCTGATCAACGCCAGATCCGGCACTGGTTGTTGATCACATTTGTCGTCTCGGTCGGGTTCATCCTGCGATCGTTGCAGGCATTTGAGGATCGGGCCTTGTGGCTGGACGAGGCGATGCTGGCTCTCAATGTGCGACGGCTTTCGTTGACCGAGTTGTGTGGGCCGTTGTATTATGATCAGGCGGCTCCGGTTGGTTTTCTATGGTTGCAGAAGCTGGCATCATTCGCGGTGTCAGATGGAGAGATTGCGGCGAGAATCGTGCCTTGGGTTGCCGGATGCCTAGCGTTGCTGATTTTCGCGAAGGTTATGTTTGGCAGGTTCGCATTGGCGTCGCTCCCTGCCGTGACGGCTATGGCATTCTCGCCGACTCTGATCTGCTACAGCGGCGAGGGAAAACAGTATTCCGCCGACGTCCTGTGTGCTGTTGTTGCTCTGTACGTGGGACTTCGCTGGATACAGTTCCCGACTGCCCGCAATGCCACGCAAACGGCCTTCTTTTGTGCCATCGTCCCATGGTTTTCTCACACCGGCGTGTTTTTTTTGCCAGGGGTTCTGCTTCTGGCGGTCGTTTTTCGAAAACAGACGGGTTGGCCGCTGACAGCCGGATGTGCAATCGGCATCGCGGTGTCGGTCCTGACACTGTATTGGGTGAACATTCGCCAAGTTCACGGAAACTCGGCCCTTAACAGCTTTTGGCAGTCGGATTACGTGCCGTGGAAGGCCATTGCAGGAGACCCGACCCAGCTCGAAGCACTGGCGGTTTGGGCTCTGCGGAAATGGTGGGAACTTGTGGTCCGAAGTCCCGGACTGGCACCGTCTGTGGAGCCCGCAACAATCGCTTGGCTCGGGGTCGCGGGTATCACTGTCGCTGTCAGCTTGCTTTTATGGTGCGTGGTGAGGGAAAGCCGGTGGCCAACGAATCTCGTGGTTGCCTACGCCATACTCCCAGCCGTTGCGTGCCTAGCTGCGGCTGCTGTTGAGATCTATCCGTTTGGGAATCGACTATTGTTGTTTTCCGCACCTCTGGTGTTCTTTCTGCTCGGGCATGTCCATGTGACGGAAACGTGGCGGCGACTGCGTCGATACCAGATTGACCTGTTATTCGTATCAGCACTGCTGGCGTGCCCACTGGCATCGTCGTGGACGAACCTTGCGGAATGGAAAAGCGTGGCGAATATGTTTGCTCCGCATTGCGAGCAGGACATTCGGCCGTTCGTTGAGCAGATGCGTGACGCGGAGCAGGCTCAGGTGGGCTGTTACGTGTTCCACGCGGCACGTCCAGCGTACGAATTCTATAGCTGTGATCGCACCGACAACGTCGTGTTCGGCAACCCCGGCGATCCGGATCACCATCGGGACGAGATCAAAGCCTGTCTGGCTCTGCATCCGCAGTGCTGTTTTCTGTACGCACATACCGCGCCGTGGGGCTCATTGGAGCCTCAGAAGGCGTATGACGAACTGATGTCTCTGGACGCCACAGTCAGCGCTCCAACTCACGACGATGTGCGGTTTTTTGAGGTGGACACCGGACAAATTCAGATTCCCGCGAGGTCCGCTGCGGTGGAAGACGTGACCGAGAGAACCACAGTGGCGGACAAAGAACGAGCCGCAGTGGAGAAATGAGCCAGAACAAAAGGAGCCGCCAACATGTTGCTTTCCATTGTGATTCCTGCATGGAATGAAGAAATTCGCCTGTTGCCCGTTCTGGACCGTATTCGGTCTTATGCGGATGCCATGCTGAACGGCCACGGCTTCGAAGTGATCGTGGTAGATGATGGCAGCCGTGACGGGACCGCTGACATGGTCCGGCAGATGGCGGCGGACTGGTCTGAATTGCGGTTGGTAAGCCTTACGGAAAACTGCGGTAAGGGTGCTGCTGTGCGGACGGGTTGTGTCAATGCTCGGGGCGAATTTATTCTGCTGTACGACGCCGACGGAGCCACGCCCATTGAACAGGAGGCCGTGCTGCGTTCGGAACTGTCTGAACGCCATGATCTTCACCTCGCCATGGGTGTTCGCTATCAACATGGTGCAGAAGTGACGATGGGGGTTGTACGTCGAAGTCTCGGCGGGTTGTTTGCCGTCTGTGCATCGTTGGTTGTTGGGCGTTCGTGTGCGGACACTCAGTGCGGCTTCAAAATGATTCGACGCCGAACAGTGCTGCCCCTTGTCCGACAATGTCGGGAAGGTGGTTATACGTTTGATGTGGAGCTGTTGGCCGTAACCCATCGACACCGCCTAGCGATGTGTGAGTGCAGAATTCCATGGACTGCCATGCCGGGAAGCAAAGTGTCGTTGTGGCGAGACGGCCCCGTCATGTTATGGCGTCTGGCTGCGATTTGGCTCCGGCAAATGCGTGGGGCATTCGCCCAATTGCCGGCAGTCCCCGAACGGACTTTGGTAGCGTCGACGTCTGATGCCGCGAAGATCACTCAGCCTGCTGAGCTAGAACGGACACGTCATGACTAGGCGAACTTCGGGACTATTGCTGGCAGCAATCCTGTTGCTTGCAGGACTGATACGGTTCTGGCACCTTGATGCGCGGAGTCTGTGGTTCGACGAAGCGTTTTCTCTGGAACTCGCTACGAACTGCAGCTTCATGGAACTGCTCGACCGCACCGGTCGGGACGTGCATCCGCCGGGATACTATCTGCTGCTGAAAGCTTGGATGTGGTTTGCACCGCGAACTGAGATCGGCATCCGATCATTGTCTGCAATTCTGGGAGTCGTCGGAGTTGGTCTGTTGTACCAAGTGACGCGATGTTTCACGCAGCGCAGCAGAATTCCACAGATCAAGGAACATTCGCGTTCGATTTCATTGTCCGCAGCACTGCTTCTGGCGACCAACGCTCAGCACATCTACTGGTCTCGCGAAGCACGCATGTACACGTTAGGCGTGGTCCTGACGTTGTTTTCTACGTTGATGATGCTGCGGTGGCTTAGACACCGGTCTTGGCGTTGGGGGTGCCTGACTGCAGTGACCGTTGCCCTGCTGATGCTGACGCACAACTATGGATTGTTCTCTGCGGCCTGCCAGGCTGGTTGTGTGATCTGGTATCAGTTCTGCTTTCGGAAATCCGGGAACGTGTGGATGAGAAGACGAAATACGGTGACCGCCGTTATTCCGTGGGCGGCCGCCGGTTGGCTGTATCTTCCTTGGTACACAGTTCTGGAGCAGCAGCGAGCTCGCGTACAGCAGGAATTCTGGATCAGCGGATTCAGTTGGGAGACTCTGCCTACCGTGTTCTATCAGCACGTCTTTCCGCTGAATGAAGTCGGTCCCGTGATTGACTGGTTGGTCTTGATTTCCGCTGGCGGTGTTCTGCTGGCTGCTGGTGTGGTCACATTCTGGTTTCTGGTCAGGGCGGCGTGGTTTCGTGACATATGGGCCATTCCCGCGATTATGGGTCTGGGGCCCGCGTGTATCGCTGTGTTCGTTTCCCTTGTCTCGGTTTCCGTCATTGACACCCGACACCTGTCGTACTGCTTTCCATTTTTGATCATGCTTTTCTCGGCGTCCGTTTTTTGGCTGCTGCCTCGAGCATGGACCGTTTACGCAATTGTCTTTGTGACCGGCTGGAGCCTGTTTGGCGAACTGCAGCATCGCGCATCGTTACAGACGACACATCGTGGCGGCGTGCGTGAGGCTGTGCAGTGTCTGCAACCGCAGATTTCGGATTCGGAAGTCGTTGTGGTGCAGCATCCCGGTATTTATCACGCTGTTTGTTTCTATCTGCCGGGACGTAACCGAATCAAATTGTATCTGCCTGCCGGGCTTCCCCGACATTTTTATGGACGTCCCATCATGCGGCAGAAAGAGTTGATTTCCGGGTCCGAACTAGACCGACTGACTCAGCCTCGTCTAATGGCATTGGACACTGGAGGATTCGGAGGCGATCAGGGATTTCCACTTCCGGAGCGATGGACACTCAACAATCAGCAGGTGGAATGGTTTCAGGATGTTGCTTGGTACCAAGGAAACATAGGCGTGGCGAAATATGTGCCTCAGACGCCTGAGGTTTCCACAACTGGTGGCGATCTCGAACTCGAAGACGCTGATCGCATGTTCCGCTCATCGAATCAATTTCGTTTTGATTTCACGCAGTATCGCTATGACCGTGAATGGTTTTCGCTGCCGGAAGGCGTCGGCGAGTCCGGACAGATTCGACCAACAGCCGACGGCCTGTCGTTTCATACATCCCCGGCATTAAATCGAGGGAACAGTTATTTGTCCGTGCGGCAAAATCTGAGGGGTGATTTCGATGTCACGACGGACTGGCTTGCTTCCTGTAGCAATGACTCAAACGCTGAAGACCTGAGTCTGAGAATCCTAGTGACGCAGGATGGAAGTACATTCGACGCTGAACCTGTGGACATCACAATGAAACCACTCGAGTTGTCCTGTGAATTGCGGTGTGGACGTCAAAGTGCATCCGTGCCGATCGCGGGGAGCGGCTCAGCCATGAACCACATGCGAGTGGCGATGAATCGAGTGGGCCGAAACCTAACCGTGAAAATGACGGTTAACGAAGAATCCTGTGAGTGCGAGACGCCAGTTTCCGATCAGCAGATGCAGATCCATCTCGGAGATGTTGTTCCCGGGTCTCGCTCAGTTGCGACTTCGTCCTCAGGTACAGACACACGTTTTGTTCTCGCCAGTTTGCAAACTTCTGCCGAGTCAATCCAGTTTCACGCGGATGATGGCGTGACTGACGTGACGATCGCCCCGTCGTCGCGATTCTGGAAACTCTGGGCCACGGCAGGGCTGATTCTGTTTGGCATCATGTGCTTACTTTTACCACCTTCAACAGCACGTTTGATTCTGGAGACGTCTGATGGCGATTGTCCCGCGTAGTATCTCAACTCAGACGAAGACAGTCGGAAGCCCGAAACGCGGCTTCACACTATTGGAGCTTCTGGTTGTCATCAGCATTATCGCCGTATTGATGTCGCTCATTCTGCCTGCGATTCAAAACGCTCGAGAAGCCGCTCGTCGTACGCAGTGCATGAGCCGACTGCGCAATCTGTCGGTGGCAATGCTGGCCAACGTCGATACTCACCGCAGATTCCCGGCGGCGGCGTACTGGGGCGGAGGAAACAAAGCAACTCCCGGTCCACACCATAACTGGGTTGTGCAACTTCTTCCTTGGCTGGATCGAACGGACCTGTATGATCGCTGGGACATGGACCGGCTCGTAACCGACGTGCCCAACCGTGACTTGGCTGCGACAGGTCTGGGTGTCCTTGTCTGTCCGTCCGATTCATCGGCGACGGGGTCCGGTGAATTGAGCTACGTGTTAAACGGCGGCATTGGTGAATCAGACTATGTTTCCGGCGTCCATGACTGCATTGTTGACCCGTTTGGCGGCGTCTTGGACCTCAACGGAAACGGGCTGATTTGTCTAGGCACAGGGATTGACGATGGCTCTCCGTCGGATCGGAAGATCTTCAAGCAACTGGGCCTGTTCTTCAACGAAAACTGGAAATATCAGGCCACCCCCGGATATCCGGGTACGCGTCGGCATCACGTCGCAGCTTCGCTGACGGATGGTTTTTCCAACACACTGATGATTACCGAAAACGTACGAACTGGGGCTGGTGCATCTTCAGGGTGGGCAACGTGTGATTCACGGCGCACGAAAGTTTTCTTCAGCAGTGAAATCTGCCGCACCAACGTTTGTGCTCTAGGCAATACGGATCTCAGGCTGGCCAACTCGGCGACGCGCGGCATCAACGCCGGTTTACTCGCACCGGAGGGCCAAGCTCCGTGGCCGGCCTCTGAGCACCCCGGCGGCGTTAACATGGCTTTGGCCGATGGTTCGGTCCGGTTCGTCGCCGAAGAGATCGATGGAGTCGTCTACTTTCAACTGTTTACTCCACAAGGGGATCGACTTGACGGCACCTCTTTGGCGAGTTTCGGTGGCGGCTTTTGAGAGAATGTGAAAACAGGTCGGATCACTTTCAGACGAATCTTCACCCAGATCAGCGGCAGTAGACGAAGACAGGCGGCATTCCGTATGCAGTGCCAACCTAAATTCGATTGGAGTTGGGTTTGGGAGTCATTGCCGTAAAGTGGGCAATGTGAAACGTTCATCAACCGCAATCGCGTGCATTGTTTGCTAACCTGCGCATCGTCTTCCAACAATCGCGATACTTTCGACACACGATGATCCATACCAACGAACTTCTTAAAACCTACTTCGGCTACGACACCTTCCGCGGGCCGCAACAGCAAATTATCGAACACGTGCTGGCCGATCAGCATGCGCTGGTCATCATGCCCACGGGGATGGGCAAGTCTCTGTGCTTCCAAATCCCGGCTCTGGCGATCGATGCCGAAGACACATCCGCTGACACCAAACCGCCGATCACGTTGGTGCTGTCGCCGCTGATCGCCCTGATGAAGGACCAAGTGGATTCGCTGCAGAATCGCGGCATCAAAGCGACCTTCATCAATTCGTCGCTGCGAAAACAGGAACGGGAGTCTCGATACAAATCGGTGGCGGCTGGCCGATATTCGCTGCTGTATGTCACGCCGGAACGCTTTCGCAAGCAGGAGTTTCTGGACGTCATTGCCCACCGCAAAGTTCGTCTGCTGGCCGTCGACGAAGCACACTGTATCAGCGAATGGGGTCACGACTTTCGCCCGGATTACACGCGACTGGCGGAACTCCGCGAAATCATGGGCAACCCCACAACGATTGCACTCACAGCCACCGCAACGCCGGAAGTGCAAATCGATATCGTCAAACAGCTGGGCCTGCAGCCCGACGATATCACGATGTTTCACGAAGGCATCGATCGACCGAACCTGGAACTGCGCGTCGTTGATGTCTGGGACAGCGAAGAAAAACTGGACTCAATGGAGACCATCATCGAAAAATGGATCACTCCAGAATCGAGCGGCAGCGGCATCATTTACTTCACGCTGATCCGGACGTTGGAAGAATTCAGCGATAACCTGCGGAAGGAAGGCATTTCACACGTTTGCTATCACGGAGACCTCGATCGCCGCAGTCGCAAAGCGATTCAGGACGATTTCATGAACGGTCGCAACCGCTTGGTGCTGGCGACGAACGCGTTCGGCATGGGAGTCGACAAAGAAGACATTCGTTTTGTGATTCACGCGGACGTGCCGGGATCGATGGAATCGTACTACCAAGAAATCGGGCGGGCTGGTCGAGACGGCGAACCGTCGGAATGCGTGCTGCTGTACGATCAACGCGACCTGAACACTCAAATGGAATTCCTACGGTGGAGCAACCCGGATGCGGATTTCTATCAGCGCGTATATGATAATCTGAAGAACAACACCGAACAGATTCAGGCGTTCGGCATCGACTGGCTGCGAGAACGCCTGTGCGATCGTCAACGCCACGATCGCCGCGTCGAAACGGCCCTAGCGATGCTGCAAAGACACGGCGTGATTGAAGACGAAATCAACCTCGACAGCGTCGCAGTGCTCGCCCCCCTGCCAGAAGAACTCGCCGACGAAGACCTACGAGCCGCCAAGCTGATGCGCGACCAAAAGAAGCTGTACGCTCTGGTGCAGTATGTTCAGGCCGAAGACGATCGCAAACGATTCATCCATGAATATTTCGGCCTGCAGCTTCCGTAGCTTGGCACTCTCGGGGCGTCATCGGCGGCAAATGAAACGACCACGGAAGACACGGAAAAATCGCAAAAGTATTCCTGCAGCTCTTCTGTGTTTTCCGTGGACAATTTCTCAACCTTTGACGAACAACTTCGAACCTAAATCCCTATGAAATTCATTGCCTCAAACGCATCTGACTTCGTCCCTGCGTCTCACGAAGACCCGAAGAATCCCGGCGTGCTGAAGCGAGTCATCGCCACGGCCGCCGATCTCAACGCGGGACAAGTCCCGATGTTGAATTGGTCAAAACTGGCTGCGGGCAATAGCTTCCAACCGCACTACCACGAGGACATGCAGGAAATCTTTGTTTTGCTGAGTGGTCGTGTCACAATGCAGGTTGGCGACGAAGCGGTGACGATGAAACCCGGCGACACGGTCATTGTCGAGCCCACAGAAATTCACCAAATGACGAATGCAGCCGATGAACTGGCGGAATACCTTGTGTTCGGAATTGCCAGCGGCAAAGGTGGCAAGACGGTCGTCGTTTGATCGACGTGCTGCTTCGCCATGCGGCACTTGAGTTTCAGCCACGGCAGTGGCGACAGACTTTTGCCGGTGACGAGAGTCACCGGGAACCGGCTGTTGAAATTGCCAAAGCCAACGGCAAAAGTCTGTCGTCCCTGCCGGGACTGAATCGCTCGTCGCAGAGTTATCCCGACACGGCCGTTTCCAAAATGATCAACTGTGTGTCTTCGAAGTCCATCGAATCGACGTACTGCTTCGCCATGCGGCACTTCAGCTTGACTCGCGCCGAGGTTTCGTCGGTGTAGGTGCGGTCCAGTTCATGGGCGTGCTGAGTCAACCAAGACAGCAGTTTTCCGTTGCCCGAACTGGTTTCTATTTCGACGGTCACAAATCCGCCCGACAGACGTTCAGCCACAACTTGGCTTAACTGATCGATCCCCTGCCCTGTCGCTGCGCTGATGGTGATGGTGTCGTCGTAGTGCCGCCGCAGAACATCGATCATGGTCGGGTCTGACACACGGTCCACCTTGTTCAAGACCAGCAGCAGGTTCGAACAATCCACGCCGATTTCTTCCAGCACTTTATAGCACGTATGAATCTGTCGCTCGGCTTCCGGATTGCTGGCATCCACCACATGCAACAGAATGTCCGCATGCCGCGCTTCTTCCAGCGTCGAACGAAACGACGCCACCAAATGGTGAGGCAGGTTGCGTACGAAACCAACAGTATCGCTCAGCAGCACTTCGCCGTAATTCGGAACACTCCAACGCCGTGTTCGAGTATCCAGTGTGGCAAACAGTTTGTCTTCCACCAGCACGTCGGCTCCCGTCAGCGTCCGCATCAGTGTGCTCTTGCCGGCGTTTGTATAACCCACCAGAGAAACGGTTTGTTGAGATCGGCGTTGCGAGACCGTGCGTTCGCGACGGTTCTCGACGTGCTTCAGCTTCGCCTTGAGTTCCGAAATCCGTTTATCGATCAAACGACGGTCAGTCTCCAGCTGCTTTTCTCCCGGACCACGACCAGCGCCAATACCACCGGCGATGCGTTCTAAGTGAGTCCACATGCGTTTCAGACGCGTACGAAAGTACATCAGCTGAGCTAACTCAACCTGCAGCATGGCTTCGTGAGTTTGTGCATGCGTGGCGAAGATATCTAGGATGACTTCGCTGCGGTCGACAATTGGTTTTTCGATCGCTTGTTCGAGTGCTCGGCTTTGAGACGGTGAAAGGTTGTTGTCGAAGACCACCATTTCGGCATCGGCGAGTTCGACGAGTTCTTTCAGTTCTGCCAGCTTGCCGGTGCCCAGACAATGAGCGGGGTGCGGTTTGTCGCGAAACTGCACGATCTCGCCTACGACGTTCACACCCGCCGTTTTGACCAGCCCTTTCAATTCGTCCAGCGCCGTATCTTTGTCGGGACATTCGTCCGGGTTGAAAACACCAACCAGAATTCCTCGCTGATTGGCAACTTTTAGTTCTTCGCGCTTCGGATCACCCAAGTGAAGGGCCCTTTGAAAAAAAGCAGAATGTTCAAAACCACTGCCCTCGCATGCAGCAGTCCCTGAATGATATCGTCACACTGACACAGCGGAAACTCTAATTGTTCGCGCGGCACCGGCCGCAGCGGATGCGAGCTGACGCTCGGAAAGGCTCCGTTGTCGCTCAAGGAAGTTGTCGGGAAGGTAGCAGAAGGCGGACTTTTTGCAGGGATTTTGTGGGAATGATGACGCATTCAAAGAAAGCTGTCGTGCTGATCAGTGGAGGCCTCGATTCGGCCACAGTGATGGCGATTGCGCGGAATGATGGTTACGAAATCCACGGTATCTCGTTCGACTACGGCCAGCGGCATCGCTTTGAACTGGAATCGGCAGCAAAAGTGTGTGCCGCCAACCAAGCCACCAGTCACGTGGTTTTTCCTGTGGACACGGCCATTTTTCGCGGATCGGCGTTAACAAACGACATCGACGTGCCCCACAATCGTTCCGACGATGAAATGGGCGACGGGATTCCCGTCACTTACGTGCCGGCTCGCAACACGATTTTTCTGTCTGTCGGCCTAGGATTAGCAGAATCCATCGGAGCCCATGATCTCTTTATTGGAGTCAACGCGGTCGACTACAGCGGCTATCCCGACTGCCGCCCGGAATTCGTGGCCGCCTTCGAAGCCATGGCCAACCTAGCGACCAAAGCGGGCGTCGAAGGCCAGAAGATCACCATCCATACGCCGCTGGTTTCGCTGACGAAGGCGCAGATCATTCAGCGTGGACTGGCACTCGGCGTCGACTATGGCCTGACGCACAGCTGCTATGATCCATCCCCCGCAGGCCTCAGCTGCGGCGACTGTGATTCGTGCTTGCTGCGACTGAAGGGTTTTGCTGAGGCCGAAACAACAGATCCGATTGCTTACCAAAAATTGCCTTAGCAACTAAAAGCGCAAACATTGTTTATCTCCGAAGTCTACGAATCCTTCCAAGGTGAAGGCCCGTTTGCGGAAACGCCGTCGTTGTTTATCAGGACGTCGGGTTGCAATCTGCGCTGTTCGTTCTGCGACACGCCGTACACGTCTTGGAATCCGGAAGGCGAACAGGTTTCGCTGGACAAATTGGCACAGCAGATCCAAACCAGTTCGGCCCCACATGTCGTGCTGACTGGCGGCGAACCGATGCTGGCTCCGCAATTGACCGAACTTTCTGAACTGTGCCGTGCGGCAGGCAAGGTCATCACGATCGAAACCGCCGGCACGGTCGATCGATCCGTCGAATGCGATTTGATGGCGATCAGCCCCAAAATGCAGAACTCCACCCCCGACGATGCCACTTGGTCAGTGCGTCACGAAGATACGCGACATCAGCCCGCTGTCATCCGGTCGCTGCTGGCTCGCTACAACGCAATCCTAAAATTTGTCATCGATCAAGCCGTGGATGTTGACGAAGTGACCACCTACCTAGAAGAATTCCCAGAAATCTCAACACAACAGGTCTGGCTCATGCCCCAAGCTAAAACTCAACAGGAACTCGCCGACAAAAGCCAGTGGGTGAAAGCGGCTGCGGAAACCAACGGGTTTCAGTTTTCGTCTCGACTGCACGTGGAAAAATTCGGCAACGTGCGTGGCGTTTAATTGCCAAGTTTTTATTGATCAACAAACATTATGTCCAACACAAACAGCGTTCGAGTGGGTCTGGTTCAGGCGCGGTGTGCAGTCGACCCGACACACAATCTGGATGCCGCGATTTCCAAAATCCGTGCGGCAGCGGCAGACGGTGCCAACGTGATCTGCTTGCAAGAAGTGTTCAACACGCAATACCCTTGTCAGTCAGAAGTTCACGCCAACTTCGAATTGGCAGAACCGATTCCCGGACCAACAACCGACGCCATCGCCAAGATTGCGAAGGAACTGCAGGTTGTGGTCGTGGTGCCGATCTTCGAAAAACGGACGCACGGGTTGTATCACAATACGGCCGTCGTCATCGACGCAGATGGAAGCACGGCTGGCATGTATCGCAAGATGCACATTCCCGATGACCCGTTGTATTACGAAAAGTTTTACTTCACTCCCGGCGACTTGGGCTTCCATGCGTTTCAGACAAAGTTCGCGAAGATCGGCGTCTGCATTTGCTGGGACCAGTGGTTCCCAGAAGCAGCTCGCCTGACAGCCATGAAGGGCGCAGAGCTATTGTTTTATCCCACGGCCATCGGCTGGATACCGGGGGAAAAAGACGAATACGGAGCCAGCCAATATTCCGCATGGCAAACCATGATCCGCAGCCATGCCATCGCCAACGGTCTGTTTGTGGGAGCTCCCAATCGCGTTGGTCCGGAAGGCGAAATCGAATTTTGGGGCGGCTCATTTTTGGCCGATCCGTATGGCAAGGTGCTGGATCAGGCAGCACACGATGCGGAACAAAACCTCATCGTGAATTGCGACCTGTCGCTGATCAACACCGCCCGCACACACTGGCCGTTTTTCCGAGACCGGCGCATCGAATCCTACGGAGATCTGCAGAACCGCTGGTCGGACGGCTAAAGCAGCCGCTGACAATGAGTCACCGCTTCGAACATCCACTGCGAAAATTGGCGAATGAATTCTATTCAGGCATCTGAAGAACCAACGGCTGACCCTTCGTCGACAACGACACAGGGTGGCCGTTCTTATGTTCTTGAAGTGATCGGTGTGCTGTCGGCGATTGGGTTTTTCATTGGAATCGCGTGGGCGTTTCAGACTCAGATTTCTGGCGTCGTCACACAGCGGGAATTTGATCTGCTGCAGACCGGTCAATCGTTGGCTGAAGTCAATGCGCTGCTGGGCTTTGATGGAACTTTGGTGTCGCCATTGAGTTCTGACGCCATGCGTGAGGATTTGCAGGATGATGATGTCGACACTGGGTCAGAGAGTTCGTCTGGTGCTGGCGTGACCTATGTCTGGGAGAACAGCAGCCTCTCGTTTGTGAAGTGCGGATTCAAGGACGGGCGACTGACAACCAAGCAGGCGACTGATTTACCGTAAGCGAAACCGAACGGTCGGCGGAATTCTTCCACTGGCGGTAAACTTGGGGCCTTCGTGACGAGTTATCCGTTTGGTGGATTGATGTCAGCCCGGCGGTCGCCTACCTTTCTACGCTTCTACGCGGGTGCATTCCGCAGTTTTTTTCTAAGCCCGTCTCTGGGAACGGATTTCCGATGTCTCGTCGTCGCAACAAAAACAAAAGTAAAAATCGCAACAAAAGCAGTAGCGGTTCACGCGGCGGCGGCGTCACTTCGTCCCTCACAGCGTTGAAAAATGCAATGCTGGCGGACCCGGTTTTTCAGGAGATAATCGGCGCAGGTCAGGGCGCTGGGCCTCTGCCAGACTTCTTGGGGGCAGAAGGTCTGGCTCACTTGGCGCGGCTCGAAAATTTCAAACCGCCACAGCAGACCACGCTCACGTTGTCGCCCGAACGACAGGCTGACGAACTGAAAGACGTCGCCATCTCGTGCCTGAATCACCACTCAACCATGATTCGAATAAAGGCGGGCGGCAAACAAGCCACGATTACAATCGATGATTTCCAGCCGGAGCGATTTTTAGAGGCGACCGTTGCCGCCAGCGCGGCCAATCGTCGCCGCGTCCTGTTGTCTTACGACCACAATGACAACACCTACGAAATTATGTGTTCCTGTGGCGAACGACCGTGCGTACATTCGTATCAGCTGATGCACGAAATTTTGCTGCAGCTACGAACCGAGGATTCGCCCATCTGCAAAAAGATTTTCGGGGAAGGCTTTGCTGACCGAAAACTGGCGCGTGAACAGCAGGAACATGCGCGGAAGCAGCAGCAACTGTTATCGATGCTGCAGCATGCGGGCCGCACCACGGTTGCCCCCAGCGCAGGTGGTCTGGAGATTCAGGATCTTACGGAACCAGAACGTGTGCTGTGGAATCTAAATGTCAGCTTCCAGTATTCCCGACAGAACGTGGAACTGAAGGTCATTCGTCAAAAAGAAACGAAGGCCGGCGGCTGGTCCAAAGGCCGCGAAGTGAGTCTGAAAAACTTCATGGAAATGCCGCGCGATGGCTGGTCGAAACTCGATTGGGCGGTGGCTGGCAAAATGCAACCCGTCAACTGGGCTCCCCACTTTCGATTGTCCGATGATGACGCCTTCAAAATTTTGGACGGCAGCGACGTCTTTCAGCTGAATCGCGAACCGGCGACTCTGGAAGTTCGTCCGTATGAACTCATTGTTCTCGACCTGAAGGACGAAAAACACGGCGACGGCTGGCGGCTTACGACGTCATTCCGAGCCATCGAAAGCGAATGGGATCAATCGGGAGACTGCGTTTCGATCGGTTGTCAGGAAGGTCACCTCGTTGTCGACAAACAGAATGCGCGTGTGGCATGGGTTCATACTCCCCCGGCACTCAACGACCTCACACGATTTCTGACGATGGAGTCGATCGTCTTTCCACGCGATCAACGCAACGTCCTAATCGCCAAGTTGAACGAACTGCAAGGAATCGTGCCGATCCAGTTGCCAGCGTCACTGGGCGGCGAAGAATTGCCCGAAGTCACAGAGTCCATTCTCCTGTTGCGGATGAAAAAGACGGGGGCCATGGAAGCCACCGTGTGTTGTCGAGACGCTCGGGAGCTACTGCAGTTGCCGGGCGATGGACTTCTGCGGCGGCAGGACGCTCAGACTGGCAAGCCAGTGCAGCATGTTCGAGACGCTGTTGTCGAACGTGAAGTCGCTCGAAAGATCGTACACGATCTGTCCTTGAACAACTTCCGCAACATTCGCGACTGGTCATGGCAGATTGACGATCCGGATGCTGTGCTTGATCTCTTGTCGACCGCTGGCGAACTGGTGATGGCGGAGCGATTGAAAATCGTGTGGCACAAATCGTCTGCAAGAGAATTCAACATTATCGGTAGCGTTTCCGCAGCGAACGTCAATGTGAAAGTGTCTCGCCAGCGTGACTGGTTTGGCGTGAATGGCACGTGCAAAATTGGCGAACATGAAGTGCCTTTGATGGACCTGCTGGCGGGTCTGCGCGGCACAGCCAGCATGCAGGGCTTCATCGAAATTTCACCCGGACAATGGGCGGGAATCGCCGATGAATTTCGCGCGACGTTGCAGCGGTTAGCGGATGTGTCTAACGAAAGTCGCGGGAAGTTGCAGCTGGATGCTTCTGCGGCGATGTCGCTGTCCGCCATCGAAGACAAGTCCCTGAATATCGAAGCCGATCGAGCGTGGAAAAAGTGTTTGGACAAAGTTCGGACCATCAAGACCGTCAATCCTGATCCCCCCGCGAGTCTGAACTGTGACTTGCGGGAATATCAGATCGAAGGATTTCGCTGGATGTGTCGGCTGGCGGAATGGGGTGTCGGTGGGATTCTGGCCGACGACATGGGACTTGGAAAAACGGTGCAGACGTTGGCTGTTCTACTGCAGCGCGTCGATTCTGGTCCCGCGTTGGTCATTGCTCCCACGTCACTGGGATTCAACTGGGAACAGGAGTGTCAGCGTTTCGCACCCTCGTTGACACCGAGGCAGATGCGAGAAGCGGATCGTGAAGAACTCATCAGCAATGCGTCGGACGGCGACGTCATTATCTGCAGCTACGGATTGGCTCTGCGCGAAACCGAACGATTGCAAGCGGTGAACTGGGGCACGCTGGTTCTGGATGAAGCGCAGAACATCAAGAACAGCAATGCGAAGACGTCGAAGGAAATTCGCAAACTGAAGGCCGATTGGAAAGTCGCGCTGACGGGCACGCCGATGGAAAATCATCTGGGCGAACTGTGGAGTATCTTTCGAGCGGTTTCGCCGGGCGTGTTGGGAGCATGGGAACAGTTTCGCAAAAAGTTTGCCGGGCCGATCGAAAAAGAAAACGACGACGAACGACGGCTATCGTTGTCGCGTGTGATTTCGCCATTCATTCTGCGGCGTTCGAAGTCCGAAGTCCTGACGGATCTGCCCGAACGTTCAGAATCGAATCTGATGATCGAACTCACGCCCGAAGAGCGTGAACGCTACGATCAAGTCCGACTGGCGGCGGTGGGCGAACTGGATTCGTTGGGCGACGAAGATCTATCCGGCGATCAACGCTTCAAAGTGCTGCAGCTGTTAACTCGACTGCGACAGATTTCGTGCCACGTGGGGATGGTCGACGAAAAATGGAACAAAGGATCGTCCAAGCTGACGATGCTCATGGAACAGCTCGAACAACTCAAAGAACGCGGTCACCGACCGCTGATCTTCAGCCAGTTCACGTCGCATCTGGCGCTCATCAAAGAAGCGTGTGATCATCAAAAAATCAGCTATCAATATCTCGACGGTCAAACCACGCCCAAGGCACGGCAGCAGCGAGTCCAAGCGTTTCAGGCAGGTGAAGGCGATGCGTTTCTGATTTCGCTAAAAGCCGGCGGTACGGGACTTAACTTAACCGCCGCCGACTACGTGATTCACATGGACCCGTGGTGGAATCCAGCCGTCGAAGATCAAGCCACGGACCGCGCCCACCGCATCGGTCAACAGAAAAGCGTGATGGTGTATCGCATCATCGCCAAGGGCACGATTGAAGAACAGATTCTGAGCCTACACGCGGAAAAACGAGACTTGGTAGAAGGCGTGCTGAGTGGTGCCGAAGCGTCTGGCAAGATGACCACAGAGCAACTGGCTGACCTGATCCGCAACGGCGTGAGTCAGAAGGTTTGACGTTCAGAAATCCATGCGAGACGCTCGACAGAAAAACTTGTTCGACAGAAACATTCTGCACGTCAATTTTTCTGTCCCAAATTTTTCTGTCGAAACAAACGCCCAAGCGATTCTCTTCAGGCATAGGTTCAATGATCTCAAACCTTCGCCTTCCCCACCGCATTTTCGCCGATTTTGGTCAGATCGGTCGATTAACAGATATTTTAACCCCAGCACGTCGATTAAAATAAACTGGCATATTTTTTAATCGAATTCGTCGGGTTAAAGGAAATTTGAATGGATCCGCGTCGATTCGGCCCCAAAAAGACGGGGGAAGTCGTCGAAATCCCGTCACACGGCGGTTTCGCCTTTGTGCCCGCGATGTTGCCGGCGGCTTGGGAACTGCCAGCGGCGTTTTGGCCTGAGCTGGTTCGAGTTCGTCAGAAGATGGGGGAACTCGAAGGCGTTGGCAAGGTACTGCCGAATCCAAAAATTCTGCTCAGACCACTGCGAAATCGTGAAGTGATCGATTCGTCAACGATCGAAGGCACGTATGCAACGCCTCGTGAGTTGCTGCTGTTTGATGCTGACGACGCCAGTGCCAGCCGCAGTAATAGCAGCGTTCGTGAAGTTGTGAACTACGCGAAGGCGATTGAGACCTTCGGCAATCAGTCGAACATCGCTTTCGACGACGTCAAGAATATCCAGCGAATACTGATGACAGGTACGCTAGGCGACGAAAAGCGTCCCGGCGAAGTGCGCGATGGGCAGGTTGCGATCGGTTCGGCGGCCCGTTTTGTCCCTCCGCCACCGAAATCACTGCCTTCCTTAATCGCGAATCTGGACGAACACATTCAAACGAACACTGGTCCTGATCCTCTGGTCGCAGCATTCATCCAGCACTATCAGTTCGAAGCCATTCACCCGTTCTGGGACGGCAATGGACGCGCTGGCCGCACACTGTTGGCGTTGACTATCCATCGCAATTGCGGATTTACTCAACCATGGTTGTTCTTGAGCAGCTATTTCGACAAGCATCGAGACCGCTACATCGAACGACTCTTCAACGTGAGTACCAAAGGTGATTGGAGCAGTTGGGTGGAATTCTGTCTGGCTGCAACGATGGCTCAAACGGAACGTACGCTGTCGATGTGCCATGCGGTCATCGCGTTGCAAAAGGATTTCGAAGAACGCATTTTGGGGCTCCCCAACACTGCCAGCTTTCGACTGCAACAGATCGTGAGCCTGATTTTTGACAAACAATATCTGCAGGTCCCGCAGGTGGCCGAGGCCCTGAACGTCACGTACCCGACTGCTCGATCGGACCTTAAAAAACTGGCAGACCTCAAGATTGTCGCAGAGCTACCGGATCTCTCACCAAAAACCTTCTACAGCCCCGAACTGTTTCGGATCGCCTATGAATCGTAGTCTCGCCCTGCATCATTTGCATTGCCATATCATCACATCTAGGGCATCGGATTGCTGAAGCGTCGATCGATATCAACGGAACTCGTGGTTACACTGACGGAATGCCTCAATCAACGACCAACGTGGAAGCCGAATACCAGCGGCGCATTGATGCCATGACGCCGGCGGAACGTGTCGCCCGTGGAGCGGCCATGTTTCAGATGACGCGAGATGCGATTGCGCGTCGCATCGTGGCTGAACTGGGACCGCTGCCTGATGAGGTCTTGAAGTGGCATGTGGCCATGCAGCTGTACGGTGACAGCGAAGACCTGCGGCCCATCATTCAGGAACAGATTGACCGCGCCATGCAAGAATCGGATGGGTAATCGCACAATGATTTTCAGTTTCTCGTCCCGCCTCTAGGCGGCATCCAAAGAGACGTTCTATGCAAACTGCGCTCGGGGCCATGTGGCTTTTTACGTTGCGATTAGGCGGATGGCACATCAAGCTGACGCGGCCTGTCTGTGTGACACAGCCATCGGAGAGCGCATGGGCAATCAGCGAACCACATTTCTTGGGCGACGCACCAGAACATTCCAATCAGGAAATACATCCGTCCGACACCGCTTGCAATCGGCAGTCCCAGAAGATATCACTAAGGGAGAGTCTTGCAATCCAATGGGTCACCACACTTTTAGGAGACTGGAACATGCTGATCAACAACACCCGATCTGCTGCACAACGCCCACTGCCTGCCCCCCCCCAGATTACGTAAACGCCGTTCGAAGGAACTGTTGGCCGCAGCTGCCGTGCCGGACGTTCGCGACTTCTGTAATAACGTCACCACCGAGACCAAACCGGTCACGCGTAGAGGCTGGATTTCGGTCGGCATTTGTCTCGTACTGTGCTTGCTTTTCATTAGCCCAACCATTGGGCAAGTGAACACGGGTTCCATAACGTGTAACGTGCCAGTGGGGCTTCAGGCAACGTGGTCCGGGACGATTCCGTCATGGTGGGGTTCGGGAGGAAGTTCTTCGGGCGGAAGCTCTTCGTCCGGCTATCGAATAATTTCCGTGTATATGCTTGACTATAACTATCAAAGCCCTGAAGAGCACTACGTTCAAGGGCCTAACTCTACCCCACTCAGCACAAATGGCATTGATACTGTCCCAGATGTCCCGCCGGAAGAGGCCAGTTACGACTTACAGGGAATTTACGTGTGGTACGAGTACGGGATTTGGGTCGGAGATTACTGGTACTGCGACCATTATACAGACTGGTATTATATTCCCAGACTATGCCCTACTTGTTTTGTGGCAGGCACTCCCATCCGAACTCCGAACGGTTCAAAGTTGATTGAGCATTTGCAAGCCGGAGATCTGGTTCTGTCGTCACGACCCACGGATTCCGATGGCGATGTGGTTTCGCGACGCATCACAGAGGTCAAAAAAAATCGCGGTCAGCTGTTGGACATCACTGTGAACGGCAGAGTGATCCGCGCGACAAAAACACACCCGTTCTACGTGAAGAACCAAGGTTGGACGGCGGCGGCAATGCTCAGTTCGGGCGACCTTGTGCGAAGCCATGATCGGCAATGGTGCATGGTGCAGACAGTTGTTGAGGGAACAACGTCACCGGTTTACAATCTGTCCGTCGAGAAAGACGCCACCTATTTCGTGGGTGGCAGCGATTGGGACTTTTCCGTGTGGGTTTCCGCCGCCTGTGACACCACATCATCGCCGCGAAATTTCGTTGCTCAGACCAAGCCCAACCCATCTGTGACCAAACTGAGACGCGCATTCCAAGGGAAAATACCTCAGTCAATCCAAACCGCAATGGCGACCAACTTGTCAGCGCGACAGAAATTTGATGTGTTCACGGTTGCCCAGTTCCCCCGAGAAAGAACTTTGAGTTTTGGAACCTGGCCATCGGAACATCCCATCAAATTATCGCCACGTGTATCTGTCAGCGACGGGGAGTAATGCATGATGAGCCGACTGATGATGACATTGGTGATTGCAGGGTGTGGCTGTTTTCCGGGCTGCGGAAGAGAAGATGTGTCTCTGGACGGAAAGGTTGTTCAAACTGTTAGCTGCCATCCGTATAGGCATACGCCTGAGGATGTGGCGGCGGATGCCCTTCATGACGCGCGGCTCGCGATGTCGCACCTTCCTGCGATCGTCCCAGCCATCGAGCGTCTGGAAAGGGGCGAGGGTACTGATCCCCTAGGTCGGCTGAGTTACGAATGGCTTCTGGTATTCAATGACGTTCGGGCCGCTCGCAACTCGGAGTATCGTCGCATTCTTAGAGAGTCAGTTGGGGAAGGTCTCTTTGGTGGCCACGGCAAGGAATACCTGATGCATGACGCGACGCCGCACGTGAGAACGACGACTCACGGTCGTTTGCAGCAATTTGCTTGTTTTTCGATGTATCTGGATACGGCGCCAGGAACAATTAGTGAGCTGGAGGAAATCGTGAATGCGTTGCCGGGACAAATTTCTACCATCACGAAACTCGCGTGGGGCAGAGAGTGCGACGAAGTTCGGCGGCGGCCTCCAAATCCAAACATGCGCCAAGGTGTCCGTTACATGTTATTGGCGACGTTTGAGAATGAAGGGGCGCGAGACGCATGTCTCGCTCACTCCGCCTACCACGAATTTGAAGACTTTGTGAAAGCGAACACCGCTGATCCCATCCACTATGCTGAGTACATTGCCCATGTTGAATACATCGCGAAGTAAGATTGAAAATGAGTCGCTGCGGAGCACGCGAGGGACGGGGTCGAGGTCTTTTTCCGAGAACAAAGTGCTCAGGATCACAGAAATTTGATGTGTCCACTGTCGCAGAGTTTCCCCCAGAAAGAAATTTCATTTTCGGAATCTGGCCATCGGGAAGTTCCGTCAGATTATCGCCACGTGTATCTGTCAGGGACGGGGAGTAATGAATCATGAACCGACTGATAATCACGTTGGTGATTGTGGGGTGCAGCTGCTTTACGGGCTGCGGTCAGAAGGACTTTTCACTCGATGGAAAGGTGGTGCAAGTCTTTAGTTGTCGTTCATACCCGCATACGCCGGCAGATGTGGCGGCTGATGCGGTTCACGAGGCAAAGCTCGCCGTGTCAGAACTTCCTGCGATCGTGCCCGCGATCGAGCGTCTCGAGGGTGGAGAGGGGCCTGACTCAATCGTCCGAGCTACGGATGGCTTCTGGTGTTCGATGACGCTCGGGCCGCTCGCGACTTGGAGAATTGGCGAATGTTGATGGCAGCAGTTGGCGACCAAGTCAGTCGTGGTCCACGAACGGAATATCTGATGCACGACGCCACGCCGCACGTGAGAACCACGACTCATGGTCGTTTGCAGCGACTCGTTTATTTTTCGAGGTCTCCGGACACGGCACCAGAAAAGATTAGTGAGTTGGAGGAAGTCGTGAATGCGTTGCCGGGAAAAATCTCTGACATCACGAAACTCGCGTGGGGAAGAGAATGCGATAAATATCACCGGCCACGCCCCGAGGACTCAAACATACCAATTCGGAAAATTGACCGATATCTTTTGTTGGCGACGTTTGAAAATGAAAAGGCGCGAGACGCATGTCTCGCACACTCCGCGTACCAAGAATTTGAAGACTTTGTGAAAGCAAACACCGCTGATCGCATTGGCTATTTTGAGTACGTTGCCCATGTCGAATACATCGCGAAGTAAGATTGATACCGAGCCGCTGTGGTACGCGGGCGGCAATCGTTGTGGAGCCCCAGAGATTAGGGGAGGTCACGGAATAGAGGTTGATCGAGGAGCCAGCGAATGAAACTGGTTCTCCTGGCGCGCCTGCTGAATCATGTCGGACATTTCTTGCAGTTGTTCGTCGGACAATCGCCCGGCGGTGGCGGCCAGCAGGGCTGCGACGGCGTCTGTGGCGGAATCGCCAAACACGTTGCTCAACAGCCGCTGAACGGCCGAACGTTTGGCTTTTTCCTGCCCAGCAGCCGGACGATACAGATACTTCTGACCGACTTGGCGAAACTTCAGCCAGTTCTTGTCCACCAGCAAATTCATGGTGGCACGCACAGCCGAATAGCTCGGAGGATTCTGCAGCTTCGCCTTCACGTCACTCACGCTGGCTTCGCCCGCCGCCAGCACAGTTTCGTAAATCTGCCGTTCTCGCTTGCCGAGTTCCAGCGGCGTTTTCTTCGATTTGCCCATTTCATTGAACCCAGATACCTCTGACCAGCGTGCTGGAAAATTAGCACACAGGTGCTAATTTTTCAGCATTCGCGCCGAATGTCAAGAGTGAGTTTAGAAATCGAAGCGAAGCGGGAGTTTGTCAGCACCCGTCAATAAGTTTCAGGCAAAACTCGTTTAACCGCGTGCATGGGGGCTTAGCTGGACAGCGCCAGTTTTTGAATTCCACAAGTAAGAACGCGAGTTTGAACGGAGTGATTTTCCGAACGTCCCTTCTCCCCCTCGGGGGAGAAGGTGGCCTTGGTAGATGACGGTCGCAATAGCCAATGAAACGTCGAACAGAAACCCCTCACCCTAGCCCTCTCCCCCAAAAAGGGGAGAGGGGACAAGCACAGACTTTGCTCGCTTCGCGAACAAAAAGTGGCGCTGTCCGGTTAGTCCCGCCTTGAGGCGGAAACGAGCGCAATGATCCGTGCAAATCTGCCTCAAGGCGTGACTGCGAACGAACGATCAGGTCACGCGGCCAGTGATCATTTACCGGTTCGGCGGCGGGCTTGTTCATGCAGTTCCACTGGCACATGCTTCAGCAGCATTTCGATCACGTCGTCGGGTTTGATGCCTCGACTATCGGCTTGGAAGGTAGTCATGATGCGATGCCGCAGCACCGGTTTGGCCACGTAGGCGATGTCTTCCGTGGTGACATGAAAGCGGCCTTCCAAGAGTGCTCGCGCACGGGCTCCGAGAATCAGATACTGGCCGGCGCGCGGGCCCGCGCCCCAACTGATGAGTTCTTTGATGAAGTCGGGGGCTTCGGATTCGTTCGGACGTGTGGCTCGCACGAGGTCTCGCGCGTAGATGAAGTTGTACTCGGCACACGGAACTTTGCGGACGACTTCCTGCAGTGCCAAGATTTGTCGGCCGGTCAGGATCGGATTCAGTTCGGGCTTTTCGCTGCCGGTGGTGGCTTTCAGAATCCGCAGTTCTTCGGCGGCGGTTGGGTATTGCACCAGCACGTTGAACATAAATCGGTCCAGCTGGGCTTCCGGCAGCGGATAGGTGCCTTCCTGTTCGATGGGGTTTTGGGTGGCCAGTGTGAAGAATGGTTCTGGCAATCGATAGGTGCTGGAACCGACGGTCACGTGACGTTCCTGCATGGCTTCCAGCAGAGCGGCCTGTGTTTTGGGAGGTGTGCGGTTAATTTCGTCAGCCAGCAACACGTTGGTAAACAGGGGGCCTTGAATGAACTGGAACGTCTTGCGGCCAGTTTCGACGTCATCCTGCAGCACGTCGGTGCCTGTGATGTCTGACGGCATGAGGTCGGGAGTGAACTGGATTCGCCGAAACGCCAGCTGCAGAATCGACGCGATGGTGCTGCATAGCAGGGTTTTTGCCAGACCGGGGACACCGACCAGCAGGCAGTGTCCTTTGCAGAACATGGCGATCAGCAGTTCGTCGACGACCTGATCTTGGCCGATGATGACCTTACCGATTTCCTGGCGCATTCGCTGGTAGGCGACCGTGAGTCCACGAATTGCCTGTTCTTCGAGCTGTTCTGGTGCGACATTTTCTGCGGGGTTGTTACGCTGTCGGGTACGATCTGCCATGAGTGCCTGAATCGAAAGAATGCGTCCGGTCAATTAACGGTCGCTTATTGAAGCGTGATTGTCCGACGAATGCGAGCGGATGGGCCGGCTGCTCGAACTGATCGTCCGAATTGAACTGGTTCACCGAATTCCGGAGAGTAAGCCGTGAGCGATGTACGATACCTGATCTTCGATGTGGAAGCCGTCGGTGATGGCGACCTGATTCACCGCGTTCGATATCCGGACGAAGAACTGACGCCTCGCGAAGCGATCGAAAAGTATCAGGCGGACCTGCTGGAACAAACTGGACGTGACGTGATCCCACCGACGCAGGTGGAACCGATTTCTGTGGCTGTCGGAAAAGTCACGAAGGATTTTCGGTTACTGGATGTGGCTGTTTTGGATCCGCCCCACTTTCGTCCCGAGCATATCATCCGTCGATTCTGGCAGGGTTGGCTGCATTACGAACGGCCCACTTTAGTGACCTTCAATGGTCGTGGTTACGATCTGCCGGTGCTGGAATTGGGCGCGTTTCGGTATGGGATCAGTCTGCCGGCGTGGTTCAATGTCGAATCTCGATCGTTTGAGCAATCTCGCAATCGCTACAACATCGATCGACACATCGACTTGCAGGATTTCTTTTCTAACTACAGTGCCGTCCGCGTGAATGGTGGACTGAATTTAATTTCGAACCTAATCTACAAACCCGGTAAGTCGGGCGTCGATGGTTCACAGGTGCAGGGCCTGTACTACGACGGCGAGGTTGAGAAGATCAACGACTATTGTCGCTGCGATGTGCTGGACACCTACTTTGTGTTTTTGCGAACACGCGTTTTGATTGGTCGGCTGAGTCTGGAAGACGAACAGACACTGGTGGACGACGCGCGAACCATGCTGGAAGCTCAGGCGGATGAGCATCCCGCCTACCAGCACTATCTGGAGTATTGGGATCGCCGTATCGAACAGCAGCAGTCGGCGGCTGAGGTCGAACAGGGCGCGAAAGATGTTGCGGATTCAGAGAGTGCGGAGACATCAGAAAGTGCCGAGAACGCGGAGGCTTCGGAGAGTGCCGACACTTCGGAAAGTACCGGCAGTGATTCGTAGCTGGACAGCGGCAGTTTTCGCCAGCCGTTTGGGCACTCGTGGTCTGTCACAGCTCGTTTTGAGGGTCGGGAAAATGTAGCTCGGTGGTCTCCACCGTGATTTCTCGGCGGAGACCGCCAAGCGACAAAAACAGAACCCCAATTTTCAACAACAGCCCGCTTAGTTGTTGGGGATCTAGTTTCGTGGGTCGTGCAAAACTGGAAGATGGCTGTTGATTTTTAATGCTGACAGACCACTAGGCGAGTCTCTTAAGAATTCGGTATATTGCACAGAGTTTTCGTTTGCGCAATCGTTGTTCCGGGCGATTCAGTGCCGGCGGGACGACAGTTGTTGCCCGAGACTGAATCGCAGTGAGGTACTGCGACCGGTTCCCCGAGCCTCGACCTCGAGCCGTTCAGACTTCAAACTCGTCGGCGATTTCTTCTGCGGCAGACTTGGGCGGTGGCAGGATGGTCGTGACAGACGGCGGCGGCAACATGCGAGTGGTGCCATCGGGAACGTGTCCGATAAAAGTGTTTTTTTGCATGAACTCAGTTTCCATTTCGGCAATCCACTGCCGGAGTTCCATGGCATATTCTTGCGAACGTTCGCTGAGCACAAGTTCTCGCAGGAATCCGGCCGTGCCTTCTTCCGACAGCTCGGCCTCTTCGGCGGATGAGAATCGTTTGTTGGGGTTGGGGTGGACCAGTTTTTGCAGCAGTGGAATCAAGCGGTCGCTTAACGGAAAGGTGTCGATCGGCAGCATGCCGGGCAGTTTTTCGATCAGGTTATTTTTCGCTTCCAGCAATTCGGCATAATTCAGTCCTGCAAACGGTTTCGAACCGGTCAGCATTTCCAGCAGCATGTATCCGAGGCTGGCAAGGTCCGATTGCTGAGTGGCTCGATAGCCGGCCAAGACTTCCGGAGCGGCATATTCCATGGTGCAGGGTTGGCCTTCGGGTGGATTGCCTTCCCAGAATGCTGATCCGATATCAATCAGTTTGACCTGTCCCGTACGTTTGACCATCACATTGGATGGTTTTAGATCGCAGTGAATGACGCCTTCTCGATGCAAAGCGGACACGCCTGACATGCACTCTCGCAAGATGGCCACGGCCATGCCCGGCTGCAAGCGACAGTCGACTTCACCCGTTGTGACGATTTCATTGTTCAAGCGTCGCCAACGGCGTTTCGAAACCGCATCCTGAACGACTTCCAGCGTGCTGCGCCGCAGGATATGCAAGAGGTCGTAGCCATCGACCCACTCCATCTCCAGATAGTAGATGCCCTTGTCAACGATGAAGGTGTGGATGTCGACCAAATGGTCGTCTTGGATGCGAGCGACCATCGAAGCGACTTCGGTCAGCCGCAGCATTTCTGCTTCGTACTTTTCAACGGATCGGAATTGCGTCGGGGAGAAGAACTTCAGAGCCACGGGCATGCGAAATCGCCCCGCGCCCCGACGCTCGGTCAGCAGGACAGTCCCCTGTCCTCCAGCACCAAGTGTCTTCAGGAACGGGCGGTCCGTTTGCCACCCAATTCTGCCGCGTTTCAGGAACCCATCGAATACGTCCGTTAGGTCTTGCAGCCGGGATGTTTCAGCGGCCGCGAATTCGGCAGCGCCGTCAGAATCCTGGGTCATTCGGTGTCGGATTTCCTGATGAGAAGAGCGACCTGCCAATCACTTGGCTGCGCTGTCGTTGGGCTTCCGAGGGATTCGGACGAGAGCTCCACAGACAGCGGCAGTCTAGCGGAACAGCGCGATGGGTCCATACGATGTTGTGAAATTACACGTTGCAACAATCAACCACCTCGACACGCCCCGCATGATCGTTCTGGCTGATTTCGTTGGCAAATGCGAGAATTTCGGACGTTTTTCGTTCGCGAAGTGACTTTTCGCGACAGTCTCACAGAACGTATTGGAATTGCGACTGCATTCTTCACACAATACCGGGATTACCCACTCGGTTTTGCGATTTGACCCGCCCGTCGACGAGTTCTGGGCTAGGCTTTCCCAAACGGTTTTCTCGATACCCTCCTCACCTACTCAAAACGGTTTTGAACATGCGCATTCTAACGTTTACGACTCTGCTTCTTTCTGGCGCGGTTGGTCTCGCTGGCCAACGTTGCCCCACGAACTGCTGCCCTTCACCGGTCAGTCCGCCTGCTCACAGCGTGACGTCTTGCGGCGGCACCAGCGGTCATTGCATTTCGAATTCTTCCGGTCCGACCACAAAGCTGTTCATGGGCAAAGACGGGACGATCCGCGAAGTGATGACGCATTGGGAAGCATTGCACCGGTCAGTCGAAGCGGAAAAGCTGGAAACCGATCTGGTGGCTGTCCGCACCGAACTTGACGTCGCAACCTCAGAATTGGAAACAGCCAAAACAGAATTGGCCGCTTTGAAAGAGCAATCAGCCACACAAGTGGCTGCGTTGCAACAGGAACTGGAAACCCTGAAACAAAAAATGGGCCAGCAGACAAAGGTCGCGGCCACCGAAAAGTCTCGTGCCGACAAAGCCGAAGCGGCTCAAAAGGCGGCTGAAGACGCTCGTGCAAAAGCCGCCCAGCAGGCTGAGCAGACCCTAGCAAAAGTCGAAGGGAATCTGAAGCAGGCCACCGAAGCACGCGATTCGCTGAAGACGACGAACCAAAAGCTGCAAAAACGCGTTGAAAAAATGGCCGCAGCCAGAACCAAGGCGGAAGAAGAAATGAAGGCCGCTCAGCTGGAAATTCAAAAGATGAAGCAGGAAGCCATCGAATCGAAGAAGACTCAAGTCGCAAAAAGCGAAGGAGAAGTCGAAGCTCCGGCTGAAACCAAAGACGCTCCCGCAGAAGAGCCCAAGGAAGGAGAAGCTCCAAGCACCGAAGAAAACAACCTGCGGATTTCTCGCCAGTAAATCTGCCCACAACACATGCCTCGTCGGTTGACCGGCGAGGCATTTTTTTTATGCGCACTGCAAACCATCGACCACAGAGACGCAGCCGTTTTGGCGCTAGCCACGGATCCGAACAACCGTGGCTAGCGCCAAAACGGCTGGAACACAAGAACCACTTCAGCCAGCTGAAGTACTACGTCGCGGGTTGCTGTTGAGTCATGCAGTGGAAGGCTCCGAGTCCCCAGATCAGATCGCTGGCGTCAACGCCCACAACTTTGCGACTCGGAAACAAATCCTGCAGCGTTTGGCAGGCGTAGTCGTCTGCCGGATCGCCGAACGTCGGCACGATCACACCGCCGTTCACAATGTAGAAGTTGCAGTAGCTAGCGGGCAGCCGCTGTCCGTTCTGAAACTTCGGCGCTGGCAGCGGAAGATCGACGATCCGCAGCGCATTTCCATAGCGATCCCAAGCGGATGACAGCGTGATGCGGTTTGCGCGCAGATCGCCCGCTTCGGGTGAGTCAGCATCAAATGGTGCCGCGACGACAACGGCGTCGATATCCACAAAACGCGCCACTTGATCGATGTGTCCGTCTGTGTCATCGCCCATGATTCCGTGTCCCGGTAGCCAGACGATTGTCTTTGCGCCAAGGTGCGTCCGCAGCACAGACTCCATCTGCTGTCGTGTTAGCTCTGGATTGCGGTTCGGATTCAGGAGGCAATTTTCAGTCGTCAGAATCATCCCGTCACCGTTGCCGTCGATTGCGCCGCCTTCCAGAATCAATCCCGGTTTCACAGACGGCACATCCAGCATGGCGCAGATCGTTGCGGCCACGGCGGCATCATAATCCCACGGCGGATATTTGCCGCCCCAGCTGTTGTAATCCCAATCGATCGCGATTTGCGGCGTGGCGTCGATGGTCGCCGGTTTCGCGTTCAGAAAAATCGGTCCGTAGTCGCGACACCACGCATCATTGACTTCGATGTCCAGCAGTCGGACTTCGAAGCTGGCCGCCGAACTTTCGCAGGCTGCGTCGATCAGTGCTCGTGCGGATTCGGTAACACGGCGATTCGCCAGCACATTCACAGGTTCGAACTGAGCGATTGCCGCCACGAATTTTGCAAAGGCCGCCGGGATACGTTCGAATATCCCCGGCCAAGTGTTGGCTCTGATCGGCCATGACAGCCAAGTGGCAGCGTGGAGTTCCCATTCGGCTGGCCAACGATAGTTGGACAATTTCGGTTCGGTCATCGAGAGGATTCATAGGGATAAATAGAGACAAGCAGCAACAGCGGAATTCTTTGGATGCAGCATGTAAATATCAAGCCTGTGTTGACCCGTAAGTCATTTTTCGAAATAAGTTGCGGTGCAACGGCAGAACGATAGCCTCGGACTTCAGTCCGAGGTCAATCCCACAGCATCCACCAAGTCGCGGAGCGACGACATGTGTCTGCCGCCTCGTTCCCTCCACCTGTCGCCGCTCCGCGGCTTGGCATTCGTTGGGGCTTGGTTCCTCGGGTTGAAACCCGAGGCATATCACATGCCGTCGCTCCGCGACTGATGCGGTCACGAATCCCGAGACTGCTCAATCGTGACCAATCGGGGAAGCCGCCAAAAACTAGCTCGTATGCAGACCAAGTATGCGACAAACATCGGGACAGCCAAAAGGAACAGTGGATCCGCTCCAGCGAAAGCGGCGCTTAAATTCGTCAGGATGTCGAACAACGCCAGAAAACCGATTGCGGCCAGCAGGGCGAGTCTTCGCCACGCAACCGGCCAGCCTTGAGACAACTCTTGGAGTCGCGTCATGCCAGCCTCGAGACGCATCAGTACGACCCACGCCATCGCGATAATTCCTGAAGTCTGAATAACCCCCATCGCGACCGTGGTCCAGAAACGCACTTTAGCGCCAAGGGCATCCAAGCCAGCCATCACGGCACCAAGAGTAAGCGCCCACCAGTACCATCCGTTGCCGGGGGTCGTTGGTTCTCAGTCTTCGGGCTGGTGCTTGAGTCTGGCGAGCCGTGTGCGGTCTCGTCGGGCGGCTGTTTGGCGTCGTTCTTCGTCTCGATACGTGCGGATGGATTCCGGGTGTGACAGCTTCCAGGCGTCCGGACGCAGAGATGCGTAGTCGGTGCCGCCCGACAGCAACTTGTCGAGCACGTCCTTCACGTACGCCCACACGTCCAGATCGTTGCGGTGAGCACTGCTGACAAGGCTCATCAGATCGGCCGCGCGATAGCCCGCCGGTACGCTGCCGATGAACAGCCAGTTCTTCCGGCCAATCGCCACCTGACGC
>JBDNHJ010000120.1:0-4208 GCA_041688835.1 Fuerstiella sp. | reverse complement strand
TGCCAGAGCGGGATACGCCGGAAAGAAGGCGACGTTCGACATCCGTTCCGGGTGCCAACTGTACCCTTCATTAACAATCCGCACGTAATGCTCGCCATCCCACGCCGCAAAGCCACTCAACAAATCCACCCGAGCTGCCGAACCGGGATGTTCGCGGCACAAGGTTACGAAGTGAAAACTGAAGTTGACCGCCGCTGCGACAACTAATGAGGTCACATAGGCAATAGACACTGCGTCCACGGACGCGGCGGGTGCCAACGGATGCTGTGACACTCGTTCATTCAGCATGGACGTCCTCCGCAATCGATGCCTCCTGTTGCCGCAGCTTCTGCCGGACGTCCGCCGCCTGTTCCTCAGTAATGTGATAGATGTAGATCGAATACCCAATCATGTCCACGGGCTCAAAGTGCTCCATGAAGTACGTGAAGTGGCCCGCTGAGGGCGTGCGGCTCCCATCACCGTTCGGCACCGAATAATGATACCCCTTGAGTTGACAAACACTGATGGCATACCAGGCGGCTGGCAACTCCCACCCTCGAGAAGCACCCGACCGTTCGGATTGTCCGGCAACATAAGGCGTTGCCAGTCCATATTTCAGCCCGATGTCCGCAGGTTCAAACCCGGTGTTTAGTGCTGCCCGCAGTGGAGTCGTCTCAGGATGGGCATCCTGCCACTGTTTAAGCAGCTGGATGTCTTGGCCCCAGTCGATGTTACTGTCCACGAGCCACTCATGTCCGTTCTGAGGCCCTCCCGCAGCTTCGTTAAAGTACGACATCCAGTGCGGTGCATAAGTCAGCACGGCTGCAGCCTGCCAAGCGACGCAGGAATATGACAACCATCGTCCCAGTCGTCCTAACGTCATGGTGCGAGCAGCAATGATGAATAGAAATGGATACGCCGGAAGAAGGTACCTGATGTGATGATTAAAGCCGGTCTGAGACGACACGAGCAGAAGAACTAGCAGAGGCGGCACGACAATCAGCGACCAAGAACCCATGCTTCGTTTCGTCCACCGCTTCCAGTGATACAGCCCGTGCAAAATGCTCGTATAAAGCAGAATCTGAAATCCGATCGGCTCCTTCACAAGAAATGCAGTCAAGTAATAATACCACCACCCTTCCGTCCGCCACTGCCCCATCAAATACGACCTGAAGCCTCTTTCAAAGTCGCGTTTTTGCGCATCGATTCCTTGGACAAAGGACATCGGCAGTGGCACCGGGATCTGGCCGATTAGATGATCTTTGAACCTGTTCGTCCGCCGAGAGCTCACGCGTTCCTCGCCCGTTGTCAGCGTCTGACTAGACAAGGAAATGTCGCGCAACGGAACCATGAGATCGCGGAATCCATAGACGCTCCCAATCACGATCAAGCAAAGACTAAGGCCGCAAAACAAGCGAACAACAAGCGACCGAGCGGAAGGACGCCCCACTGACAAAACTCCACGTACTAACAATGTCACGGGCAGCACGATGAGCCACGTGAATTTGGTGCACAGAACATACCCGGCCGCGATTCCACAAACCGCGATGCTTCGCCAAGAAAACAGCGATCGTTGCGATGCTGCGATCCACACAAAGATGACCCCCGCCACAGCACTGCCAACGTCTGGTGTGATCAACCCAGAGTGTCCAAGCATGAGCGGGTTCACTGCGTAGCACGCTGCGGCCAAGACGGCTGCGTTGCTGCCACTGTGCTGCCTCGATAGGAAAAAACAGGCCACGGGTCCAAGGCAGTAAAACGGCAGCATGAAAAATCGTGCCAAGCGGTAGTACCACATCGCCGCCTCACCGTTGGCGTGGATGAAATCCTGGCCCACGGCGAACTCTGATCGAGCCGCGATACTCGATTCATAGGCAGACCAGTCGTATTGGGGACCACTCAGCCAAACCGGGAAAGCAGCGATCAGCCGAATCAATGGAGGATTCACTGCGTACAGTTCAATTCGACCAGTCCCCCAGTGACTTAGTCCCGCCGGAAGATGAGCCATTTCGTCGATTGGAGGACTATGCACCCACGCTGCCCAAGCGATCAGCCCAGCATGGACGACCACCAACCCGCAGACGATGAATTTCTGGCTGCGATATGTCATCGTAGGGTCAACTCGCTTTCATGGCGCACAAATCGCCCGGTCACGGATCTCCAGTTGTCGCAGGCGAAAAGAAGATCGTTCTGCTCAACCATACGCACAGGGCCACGAAAAAGAACAGCAGAGTGCCCCCGATCCAAGAGACTTGGAAGTTGTCACGAGGGGGCTGAACGTCGAAATCGTTGATCACTTTTCCGTCTGCCCATTTCCCGAGAATTTTGGAATCTCCTCCCCGTGTGTCGATGACGTAGGCGCTTTCATGGACATCCGGAAACGACTCGTAACGAAACAATGAATCGTCCAGATCTTCGTTGACGCTCTGCCAATCCAGCTCCAGATCCCATCGATCAACGGCACCCGACGACACTACATCGACGTGCTCAATATGGAGCCCGACCGGAACCCAGACATCATTGATTGACCTCCAATCCGTCGTGTTCTGCTGCTTCTCGCGGTAATGATCCACGCGATTGAAGTAAGAAACCGGGGTAAAGCCATTCTCTTCGTCAATCGTTAACGTATATCCACACCACTGAAGGGTGACCATACTGTCATTCTTGGTAATCTCACTAACTTTACATTCCATCATTCGCTCAATGACTCCCTCAATTGGAAGGTGCTGATGCACCATGTTTGGGTGCGCAGCGACCGGATTGCAGAATCGAGGGTTTTCGCCGTGGAACTCGTGATAGTCGATTAGCCCAAGTGAACGCAGGTCCATCACATGAAAATCTTCGGTAAGCCCCGGCGACCAGTTTTGATCCGCGTCGGCTATCATTAGGTTCGAACCACCCTCAGCAAACAGTTCGTACCACACGAAGTATTCTGGCGTTCTACTGCTGTTAATCGTTCGAAAGGCTGTGTAATGTGACATTGCTTCGGTCAGATCCTGCACCGTCTTCCCATCCTGAAAATCTTCTGCACGGAACGAGCCGCCCGTTCGGACAGGAAACGAAAAATCGTGCCGCAATCGGTTCGTGTCAAAGTCGAAGGCAATAAATCCCGTGACTTTTTCCTTCAGATTCCGATTCGGTTTTTCTGGGTGATCGATTTCACGAATCCCTTGGACCTTCACCACACCGCGACGAAGCAACTCACGACCGTGCTGCATACCCCGCAGCAGGTAGGCCGTTTCTTCAGCGTAGTCAATGACGTTAGTTGACGGCTCCGACTCCACGTTGACTTCATCACAACGTCCAAGACCCGTTGCGAGAAGCGCGCATAAAATCGTGACCGACGTCCGATTGATGGGACTTAACATGGGTTCCCCTGCAATTCCACCTGATTGCACTCAATCCGGTATTGTTGCGCCGTCGGGTCCACAGCGCACGTGTTGTAACCACGCCAAACACGCTGGCCATTAGAGTCGTAACTGAATGCGCCATAACATTCGAGATTGCACGCCTTGTAGGTCGCGCAAAGCACACTGTCGAGCGTGCCATCAGGTTTCGTTTTGAGCGCCCAATCATCTTTACAACCGTTGTTCTTCTGGTTTGGGTTCGGGCAGGGGGCACCAGCTTGAACCGTCACACTACCGGCCCGAGGTGACCATTCAGCACCGCAGTTACAAAACACGTCGTTGTTCTGACTTGGTTCCGTTTGGCTGTCGCACCCACAATCTCTGCACGACGTCGTCATACCGGAAGGTAACATCATCATCAGACATTCCGAGCAGGGTCGTTGGACGTTGTGGAAACAGCCACCGATGGCCTCCTGAAGCACCACGCCCAATACGCACACAATTCCCGTTGCCGCGATGAACCGCAGCCTAGCGAACGAGTTTTGTAACATTTCAAGTAACTCCGGCAAACAAGGGAACAAACGAAACATCTGGTCTAAGACTTCGTAGCTTGCGTGACAACTCTGGCAACCACCGGGAGCACCACTGTCTGCTTGTCAAATTTGAGTTCGACAGACTCCGTGATGTACCCTGCTCGCTCCGGCCTGAGTGTGACCTCAATCTCAAATACTCCATCACTGAGCCTGAAGGGGCTCACGGTAATCTGCGGATGACTGGCCGTGGCCGACAGTAGCTGAAGTGGATGACTGCCAGTCCGGTCGACAATCTTCACTGATCGTGAGCCAGCAGCCTTCATGGCGATCTCACGGAGTTCTGTGGCTG
>JBDNHJ010000119.1:0-16830 GCA_041688835.1 Fuerstiella sp. | reverse complement strand
GTCCTGAGTTGCGGCGACCCAAGAATCTTCGGGACCAGCCGGAGCAACAGGTGCGTTGATACTGGGGGCCACAGGCCTTGCGGGGCGAGCTTTAGGTAGGGCCTTCAGCACAATCAGCAAACCGGGATCACGAGCCACATCGCGGAACAGTCCCATGCTGGTCATTCCCATAGCGCCTTGCTCGTGAGTTTTTTCGAACAACGCGAACGTGGCATGGCGAATGATGTCAGACGGCATGGTCGATGCCAGCGCCAGTGCGTCTGGTGCTGAAGCCGGAGAATCCGCTGCTTGCAATTGATTCGCAACCGCCATGATGGAGACTTTGTTCCACAGAACATTCGCCACGATCGCCATTCCGGCTTCAGAAACTCGCACGGGAGGCAAGCCGGTCGGTGGCGGCCCGGGTGGTCGACCGCCGCCTAGTCCTCCAGAACCGCCTTCATATCCCGATTCGCCGGGCATACCGGCCCCCATATATTCGCCACCAGACGGTTCGCCCATCATGGCGGAGTTTGGTTGCCCCGGAACCCCCATCGCGTTCATACCACCCGGATTCATACCACCCGGATTCGACCCAGCCGGGCCGGGTGCCATGCCCGCTGGCGGCATGGCTTTGGCCAGCATCATAAAGTGATCCGTGGGTCTTTGAGCCAAGGCCGCTAGAAATCGCAGCGTGGATGAATTTTCGGTTGGATTTGCAACGACGGTCTGAGCGGCGATGGTCAACAATTCCGATGCCACCGCTGGATTCGGCGCTGCAGCAGAAAACACTTCCGCCAGCACGATCTCCGTATTCAGCGGTCCCGGAAGCGGGCTGGCAACTTGACCATTGACGAGACCTTTCAGTGTCGCCCACGCAGCCGGAGTGTTGTTTGTGATCAGAGCTTGCACGACAGTGCGAACAAGTTCTTCGTCCTGAAGGCTTCCGGCCGACCGCGGTTGACCTGCGTTATATCCCATACCTGAACCATTCTCGTAGCCCATGTTGCCCATTTCTGAATAGGCAGCGTTCCCCATCTCAGCTCCCATCGCAGCGTTCGGAACGGCCGCATCATGGCCGCTGCTGGCTGGTGCCATTCCCGGTGCCATTCCCGGTGCCATTCCCGGCTCCATTCCCGGCTCCATTCCCGGTGCAGACATCGAGCCAGGTGCGGCATCATGCCCACTGCCTGCGCCGCCCGAATTTGGTGCCATGACGGCGGCACCACCACCGGCGGCATCGTGGCCGGAAGCCGCTCCCTGAATCCGATCGGCGGCTTGTCGAGTTCCCTGAACGGCCTGTGGAACGTAACTCAGGGCGGCTTCGCCAATCATCATTTCGAGCGAGTCAATTCCGAAGACTGGCGACGGAATGATGCGTTCAGCGTGCGGTGCAAAGAACGCGCCGCCTGGAGGCACACTGCCGGGAGCAATCTTCGGTCGGCTCGACGCCTTTCCACCAGCATCACCGGCAGCCGGCGCTCCACCGCCAAACAATGATCCCAGCCCCGGAATTCCAAAGCCTCCCCCTGAGCCAATTCCACCAGCCCCGTCCACTTGCTCACCGGATGATTTTTGCAGCACCTGCGTCATCAGTTGTGCGAATTCAGGATCACCCTCAGACCCAGCCGCCTTCGCTTGGATGGCCTGCAGCACCGCGCCGTCTTTTTCTTGAACGGCAGCCAGAACCTGTGCTGGAGTCCACTGCATCACATCAGCGGGACGTGAGACAACTGTCCGTTGCGATTGTTGGTTTTGATATTGGTTCTGTTGCTGATTTTGAGGCGAACTTCCACCGGCATACATGCCTGCGGCGGCGTCCATCCCGTGCCCCATTTCGGCGCTTTGCATCTCTGCGCCGCCACCGCCGCTACTGCTTCCACCACTACTGCTGCTGCTTCCGGCATAGCTCTCCATTTCACTATTCCCGGCCATGCCCGGTGCATCATGCCCGCCTCCGGCAGCTTCGCCGCCCATCCCCATCCCCATTCCCATTTCGACTTCGCGTTCCACGGCCTGCGTCGCCGCAGATGGTTCGCCGGAACTGCTGGTGGCCGCAGAATCATCTCCCCCACACCCAACCAGAAACACCGCGCACAAAGCAGACAGACTGGCTTTGAACATCGAAAGCTGAAAATCGATTTGCATGATGTCGAGGACTCCGAAAATAAGGGCCGTGAGCAGCACTCCCAATGTTCCGAACAGATCGAAACCGATCGGGACTGATCAAGTTCGCAGAAAGCAGCGCCGATTGTACGTTGGTGGCGTAGACGGCAAGGCTCAAATGGTACCAGAACGCTCGGGATTTTCTGCTTTTTCCCTGCAAAATCACGCTGTCCGGATACGATGACAGGAAAAAATAATTCAGCACCCGGCTGCGGTTCTGTCAGCCAGCCTGTGTTTTCAGCTGGAATTCACGGCTTGAACACGCCGCTGCGAATTAATCCGCGACACATTAAGCTAAGCTCAGCTCAGCTGAGTGCCGTTTAGAAACCCACTGCTGCAAAAGTCTGCCTGAGTATGAAGACACTCGTTCTGGTCCCGACTAAGTTCGAAGCAGACCTCCTACGCCCTTGGTTTCGCGACCACGCGATTGCTGCAAAAGTGCCGCTTCAGGTCTGCGGTTTTGGCGCAGTGGCCAGTGGCATCTGTTCCACAAGACTGATCGCCGAACATCGGCCCCAGCGTATTATTCTGACGGGAATCGCGGGCGCTTTGTCGCACGACCTGCAGATCGGTGCCGCCTACCGGTTTGCTAAGGTTGGGATCTATGGTGTCGGAGCCGGACATGGCGACGCATTTCTATCTGCGCAGGAACTCGGCTGGAACCAACTCGCCACCGCAGATGGGCGGCCGCTGATCGGTGATGTCCTCACGCTAGAAAATTCTCCACCTGCAGCGCGGGGCACGCTGGTGACCTGCTGTGCCGCGTCTGCCAATCCGACGGAAGCGAACTGGCGGCGAAATAAATTCCACGATGCGTTGGCCGAAGACATGGAAGGGTTCTCAGTGGCGGTTGCCTGCCACCTCGCGAACATTCCTCTGGAAATCATACGCGGCATTTCTAACATCGCGGGAGAACGCGACAAAAAAACGTGGCAGATCGAACCCGCGATCACGACCGCCGCAAACCTTGTGCTAGAACGCCTGCCATGACCACCACCATTCGACTGGGCATTTCCACATGCCCCAACGACACATTTGCTTTTCATGCCCTGTTGAATCGACATGTGGACTGGCGAGGCCTGAACTTTGAAGTCGAGTTACTGGACATTCAGGAACTGAACGAGCGATTGTTTGCCGGACGCTTTGATGTCGCAAAAACCAGCTTCCACGCCGCGCTGTTGTTGTCAGAAAAATGGATGGTCTTGCCCAGCGGTTCGGCACTGGGCTTCGGCGTTGGTCCACTGTTACTGTCCTCCAGACCGCACATGAAGCCGTCCAGCAACAACCAAACGACGCTGTGTCCGGGGCAACACACCACGGCCGCGTTATTGTTCCAATTGTTCTATCCGGAAACCACCAAAATCCGACACGCCGTGTTTTCTGACATCATGCCTCAGCTTCAGCAAGGTGCCGCAGAATTCGGAGTCTGCATTCACGAAGGGCGATTTACTTGGCAAGATCAGCAACTGGGCTTGGTCGAAGATCTCGGCACGCGGTGGGAAACAGAAACTCAAAGCCCTCTACCGCTGGGCGGAATTGTGGCCGGACGACATTTATCTCACGATGTCACTGCGACCGTCCAATCCGTGATCTACGATTCGCTGCAATATGCCCTCGCCGACCCCGACAAAACGCTGCCGACGATGCGAAAATTTGCGCAGGAATTCAGCGACGAAGTTCTGATGCAACATGTCAAGCTGTACGTCAACGACTGGACTATCGACCTCGGCGAAGTCGGTCGCGTGGCCTTACACGAACTGTCTATTCGCGCCGCTCAGATTGGACTACTGTCCGCCGCAGCTACCAAAATCGAAGTCTTCGCAGCCTAAACAACGGCTGGTCGACAAGCGACTATCCGCCGACCAGCATTTTGTTGAATTCCGCGTACGCTTCGGTGTGCTTTTCCTTGTCGGCTTGGTCGATCGTCACGATTTTCGTGACCAACAATGCGGCTCTCTGAAATCGTTTTGCCTTGGGGTCGGTGCCGACGGACGGTGCGAGATCACGAGCAATACCGCGTGCCACGGCGCTTTTCTCCGTTTTGAACTGCTTCCAGTCTTCTGCAGAACCGTCCTTCATCTTCGGGTATTCGGCAGCGAACTCCTTAAAAAAGCTTTCAGGATCGACACCGAAACCGGGCAAGGGAATGATCCCCATAAAGCCGCCCACAAGAATTAACACCAAGGCCAGCCCGCCACCAATGATGTCGAGCACTTTGGGTTCCGGCATTTCAAAGCCGCCGCCACTGCTTTTTGAGGCCTTCTTGGCAGCTGGTTTGGGGATCGGCCTTGTAAACGCGGGAGGCGAACTGGGAGCTGCGGGCATGGCAGGCCCCGTCGAACTCGTGGCCGAAGCCGCCGCCATACCCATACCCATACCGCCGTTGTCACCCAGCGAATTGACCGGAGGTGCCATTGCGGCCGGCGGTGCCGCCGCCATCCGATCTTCTCGCACCTTGCCGTCTTCTGTGAACACTTCCGCAAAAATTTCCTGAAGAAACTCGTCCGTCTTCGGCCGCCTTTTCCGCTTGCGGCCTTTCGGTTTTGCCTTGGCACCGGTTTTAGCGTCGGCTTTGGCCTTTGCGGTCGCCTTGATTGCCGATCGTTGCCGCGGTTTCTCTTTCTCTTTCTCGATCGGTTCAGCCTCAGTCGATGCGCCCGTGGCTGGCGCTTGTGTCAGCGTGGCTTCCTGTCGCAGAATCTCTTCACTCAAACCTGGGATCGCTTCCACGGCAATCCAGCGAGAATCTTCGCCCCCGCGAATCTCGTCACCGCGAGACAGCGAACCGGCACACGCCATTTCGACAAGTTCGTCTTGAGTCAGCGGCCCCAGAACCTGCCCCAATGACTGCACAAAAAACGTGGGTTCAAAGTCATCTTCGTCTTCAACAGGCTCTGACGGCTGATGCCGATTTGCAGTGACTGGTTGTGGTGAATCTGAATCGCCGTGTAAATTGAAGGAATCAATATCCAACGCGTCTGGCTCAGCATCAGACGTACTCTCAAAACTGAACGAGTCGATGTCCAAATCAGAATGACGTTCGTCCGGCTGTCCTTGAGACAGCGCAACAACGGCCGCTGGAAAGTCGGCCACAGTGATCCATTCGCCAGACGCACCCGAACGCACGCGATCTGTTGCCGACAACATCCCATTGGCAATCATTTCTTCCAGTTCCGCCGCCGTCACCGGGCCGAACTCTTCCGTCAGCATTTCGTAAAACCATTGTCGCTCAGCCATCCGTCCACCGGTCCATTTGTTGCCTATGACGTTGTCACCCCTCCGCGTCCGAGACATTGCGGAACAGTCAACTGCGCCACCGATCTTAGACATCGATCAGAAGTGTGACGGTTGGCAACCACGGTTTCCACCGCGAATCCTGCCATTTTCATAATCCTCCCCGCGACACACGCTCGGATTATAGGGAATGCTCAATCAGCAACGCCAAATGCACCTTGACCGAATCGCGCCAGCCCGGCGGGTGGCAGGATGGCGTAGCCACCGGAAACCGCTCTGGAACGTCCAAGCCACGGCCAGGAAGACGTCGCCGAACAACAACTTTCAACCACACCCGCGTTCAGTCCAGCCCCGGCCACCCAACACAAAAAATGCTGAAATCCATGAGCGCACCCCCAAACACGCATCACGTCAGCCTCCCAGATCGCCACGCAACGATTGATAAAATTCACGCAATACACTGGGAGCATTGATCGTGCCGCGTTCCATCTCAGCCAGATACTCGTCCATCAGAATGCCATCCACGATGCCCTGATACCGACTTTCGAGAGCTTCCATTTGACGTTGCTGTTCCACAGTGATTGCAGTTGCCGCAGCAGTCGCACTAAGACTCTCCACTTGCTGCTGCACAGCCAACGCCTCGCCCAACGCGGCCAGAAACTGCATCCCGCGTTTGCGATCCTCCGGCTCGGTCGACGCATCCGGTGCCAGATTTTGGAATTCCTTGAGCCCCTTAGCCGGATTCGGACTGCTGCGAGTCAGCTGGTAACACGCTAACTGCAGGCGCGCCCACAATCCTTCTTCGGAGTCCGGATAGTAATTGAACACCGCACGCCATGCGGATTCATTCTGCGGATTCAACATGGCCGTTGCGTATTGGCGAGCCGCTGAAGGTTCCTGACGAAATCCGGAAGCCTTAACCTGTAGCCTGACAGGACGGAACAATCGATTTCCGACCACGGCGCCCAACAAACAACAGAACACGAGCCCCGCTACCAGCAGCTTTAGTGACGGCAACGACGAACGCACCCAAGCGGAAAACGATGATGTATCGACGAAGTCGTTTCGAGCAGGTTCTTTGTCCAGTTCGTTCAAAGCCGCTTGAAGTTCTTCAGGGTTGGCGAAACGATCATCAGGGCGTTTCGACATCATCCGATGGATGACGCGACACATCGCCGCCGGCAGATCTCGACGATGTTTTTCGAGTGGTGCGGGGTCATCTTTCAGATGCTGTACGGCAACACTCACTGAGTTCTTGCCTGCAAACGGCGGCTCACCGGCAAACATGTGATAACAGGTCACGCCAAACGCGTATTGATCGGTCCGATAGTCCAGCGGTTCCCCCTGAATTTGCTCGGGGCTCATGTACCACGGTGTTCCCATGGTTGTGCCAGCTTGCGTCAGATTCATTTTCTGAGTCGGCTCGTTCAGCTGAGCGAGGCCAAAGTCCGTGACCTTGGCGTCCCCGGATCGCGTCAGCATAATATTTTCAGGCTTGATGTCGCGATGCACGACTCCAGATTCCGACGCCGTTTTTAACGCCGCCGCAACCTGCTTCATCCACTTCAATCCTGTCAGAAAATCTGGCGGTCCGTTGCGCTTGAACCATTGGCTCAGATTCTGCCCCTGAATATACTCCTGCACGATGTAGTGCAGGTCGCCTTCCGATCCAATCATGTAAACCTGCACGATGTTGGGATCACTTAGACCTCCCGCCGCCCGAGCTTCCTGCTCGAACCGCTTCAGCAGCGTGTCGTTCTTACCGTCCAAGTAGTCGCCAGTCAGAATCTTGACCGCCACAGATCTTTTCAACGACACCTGCTCGGCCAAATACACCTCCGCCATGCCACCCGTACCCAACAGGCGCAGCAGCCGAAAATCTCCGAGTGTACGGTTGATCAGACTGTTGGAATCTGGAGAGCTGGAAGGCACGTCGGACATTTCACGAAAACCAGCGATGAAGGCGGGATGAGAATCTAGCAGCGGAGAAGTATCTCAGATCAAACGCGTTCTGTCAGGCCGAAAACTTCAGCGATTACTCGGCCACAGATTCTTCAGACCAGACGGCAGAATCATCGCTCCACGCGGAAATCTCCCGAGGCACCTTCATTTCCCAGACAGATTCCAGCGGCGACGGCTGATCTTCTCCAGGATGATCCAGCACCTCAACCGAACGTTCCGCGTTCTCCGCGTTCTTCAGCAGCAAAATGCTAGGGCACAGAATTTCACGTCCTTTGATCTGCACGGGAATCTGAGGCCAAGATGCGGACGCCGTCAAAAACTCATTCGCAGCTTCGCGACACAACACCGTATCCCCAATCATGGCCGGGCCCACAGACGGATGCCAATAGACGGGTGCTGGAGCCTGTAACACGAACTCAGATCTAGGCACCAACTGTATTTCACGTCCACTGTAGCCGACGACATCCGCCTGATCGGCCAATTGCCATTCGTTGCCGACGCCGAATTTTTCGTAGATGCGAAGCACTTTCTTCCACACGTCGCCTAACACGCTTTTGTCACGAGAAAAGAAAATTCCCGTGGCGTGTACGAGGGCAGCTTTTTGATAGGCCGCCCACAGTTTTTCGGGGACGGAATTCAAACACACGGTGCGGGCCAGTCCAACGTGCAATCCCCACCGGCGAGCGACGCAGGAAATCACGGCATAATTTTCGATCGGCTGTTCGCCAAATGTCCAATGGCGGTACCGTTCGTTACGTCCGTCGGCACACACTTGAATTCGAGTGGCGGCGACGGTCCGCTTTAGCAAACGATGACTCAGTTCTCCGGCGACTTCCGACTCCGTCACGCCTTTGCGAACATGATGAGCCGTCGCTTCGACCGCATGCACGGCCAGCGCACTCAGCAGACGCAGGCGCTGAACTTCGAGTTCCGTCAGTGGGAGTCGGATCGCGCGGATCAAGTCAGGAGTCGCCGGGGTGTCTTCGTGACCGCGATCGCTAATCACACGACGCCCACGGCACAGGTCTGTAATCAGTTCCGAATGCGGCTGAAACCACTCACGCTGCTTCAGCTGAAATCCAAGACCGAAGGCCTCTCGTTCAAAGATCTGAGCCGAATCGACGGAATTGGTGGCAAACAATCTCGCTTCGCGCGTGACAAACAAGCTGGTCGCGCAGTCTTGCGAACCACACCGGAACAAATCTGCTCCAGCCGTAAACCACGCGATGTTGGCCGGATCTTGCAACAGAATGGCATCGGCATCGGCCGAATCCAACAGACACCGGATGCGCTGATGTTTCAGGCGGACGTCTTCAAGGCGAGCGGCATCCTGCACCAACAACCGCTGAGCAGATTCCTCGTCCTTGAAGTTGCTAGCCATAAGTGTTTCTCCGAAGATGGCTGCCTAATTGGACAGCGCCACTTTCCCCAGCCGTTTGGGCGCTCGCCCCGGACATCCCTGCGCGGTAGGTCCGGGGCGAGCGCCCAAACGGCTAAAATGATGTTTCATCATCAGAATAGCACTGTCCTGCTCGAACAGGCCGACAGAAACCATCAAGGGTATTTCGCCTAAATATTAACGCAATAAACCAATCGTTGCCGACCAGTTTTTACAATTCGCACGTGTTTTCGAAAGCCAAACGCTTTTGTTTCCTGTTTTACGGGCGAAATCCTTGTCAATCGGCCGCGAGTTTCTAAGTTGAGGGTGGAGGAATTTTGCCCCCGAATAGGAACGTCGAAGATTTCAGTGGCCGTCGATTGACGTGGCACAGGCTTCCAGCCTGTGTTTCCGCTTTCAACAGACTGAAAGCCTAGGCCACGTTCCGCAAACGTTACCTTCGCCCCACCCAAAAACATCCATGGCACGACACGAAGCAGACAAAGAGGACCTGATGGCCGACGCAACCGCGCTGATCGAACGCGCGGAGTACTACAGTTCCGGCAACTCCGGCAACATCACATCTGCAGTCGTGACCGTTGGCTTTCGGCGTGATGACAGTCTCAGCCTGTATTACGATCAAGATCCATTCTACCAATTTACTGCGGACGGCTTGCTGCGCCGTTCTTACGAAGGTGGCTTTTTGTACCGCAGTCAGACAAACACACTGGCCAAGCTTGATCGACGACGCAGCGAACAGAACACAACGCTGCAACGATCCGAATTGACTCCACCTGAACTGGAAGAATTTCGCCGCCGAATGCTGCAGCATGTGACTAATTTTCTAACTCGTCTGGAAAGCGGAAACTACCAGCGGCCACGTTGCATTTCTGAACGCGACGACATCGATCAGCGTACGATCAATGCTCTACAAAACATCATCCAGATCAAAGACCGTTTCTGGGCTGGTAGGATCGCTGCAAAGAACTAAACCACACCTTCAGGCAACCAGCGACATGAAAACAATCATGCTGATGCGGCATTCCCATGCCAGTTCAGACAACCCCGCATTTTCGGATCACGATCGGCCGCTGACTTCCAGCGGACGGGCGCTCGCGTCCACAACCGCGCAGCAATTGTTTGAGATTCAAACACCCGACCGCATCCTGTGTTCGTCCGCCACTCGCACCAAAGAAACCGCCGATATACTCGCAGCACAATTGACAGTGAACACACAACCAGAATCACTGGATTCGCTGTACCTTGCACCAGCTCGCGAATACTCAAACGCCTGCGCCGATTATCTGACAGACAGCACCGACACCGTGCTCATCGTCGGTCACAATCCTGGCATCGCCAGCCTGATTGCCACGTGGGCGAATGACCATCTGTCCGTCTCACCAGCCACCGTCGCCGTTTTTCGTGTCGACGTGGATCATTGGCAATCACTGACGCGGGGCGATAGATTCCACGCAGAACTCTCCGGGCTGATCACTCAGGGAACTCGCGTCCGTTAGCAAGCAGTCAAAAAAACATGTCCACAGATGATCCTCCCGACAACGACGACGATGGTGATGATTTGCTGGCTGCGATGGCACTGTCATTGGTTCCCGGCGTCGGTCCAAGACTGCAAACTGCGTTGCTCGAATTTTTCGGATCGCCGGACATCGTATTGCGGCAATCGCTGGAATCCCTGCTCGCGGTCGACGGTATCGGCCATCAGATCGCAGAACGCATCACGTCCCCCATTCACATGGCTGCTGCCCGAGAGATGTTGCGGCGGTGTACGGACACCGAAGTTCAAGTGCTTCGAAAAAATCGTGGCGGCTACCCAAGCAATCTGAAAAACGTGGACGATTCCCCACTGCTGCTGTATTGCCGTGGTTCCATCAGACCAGAAGATGATCTGGCGATCGGCATTGTCGGTTCGCGTCGCTGCACAGCCTACGGTCGAAAACAGGCCGAGCGATTGGCTGGCTCCTTGGCCCGCGCGGGTTTCACAATTATCAGTGGACTGGCTCGAGGTATCGACGCTGCCGCCCATCGTGGAGCATTGGCAGCCGGAGGCCGCACGATTGCCGTCATGGCCACTGGCGTGAAGACGATTTATCCGCCCGAACATGCCGAACTGGCCGTCGACATCAGCCAGAGCGGTGCGGTCGTTAGTGAGTTCCCTTTAGACACCAAGCCCAAGCCCGGACTGTTCCCGCAGCGCAATCGCATCATCAGCGGATTAAGCCTTGGCGTGATCGTTGTGGAAGCCAACCGAAATTCGGGAGCACTGTACACCGCCCGACACGCGATGGAACAGGGTCGAGAAGTCTTTGCCGTGCCTGGCCAGATCGACAACATCGCCAGTGCTGGCTGCCACGACCTGATTCGTGATGGCGTCACGCTGATTCGTGGCGCCGATGACGTCCTCGAAGGCCTCGGTCCTTTGGCACGGCCCGCAACAACGGCCACGGAAGAAACCGTGCTTCACCCGCGAGAACTCGCGCTGAACCCTCAGGAAAAAGAAATCCTGAACCTGATCACCACGTCACCAACTCACATTGACGAAATCCTGCAGGCGGCCAACATCGAACTATCACGCGTCTTGTCCACGATCACGATCCTCGAAATGAAACGATTCGTACGTCGACTGCCCGGCAACATGCTGGTCAGAAACGTGTAATCCGATTGCAACAGTGTGAGCGATTGATATTCATCTGAGCAAACCACGCGCGGCGTTCTTCATGGAACGATCAGCTCAACATCCACCACCGGCAGACTCGCCGGAAACTTTTGGGCGATCAGTTCTGCGGGATCGAATTGCGGGTAACTGAACGCAAGATTCTGAGCACTCTGTTCCCAACCTGTCACGGTACACGAACTCGGCAGTCTCGTCGCGGCATCAATCAACAGCCGCACAGACACCGAATCAAAACCGTCCGCAGCAATATCAACCGACAACTGTACATGCGGAATACCATCCAGCACAACCGATTCAGATCGTTCGTCGACAACTCGCGCGTTCTCAAAAAATTGTAACGACGACGGATCTACTGTGCCCCCAAGCAGTAACGCCAGAACCATTTGCTGCTGACGATTGCCGCTGAGTCGTACCGTCCGGCGACGGATCTGCGGCACCCCCTTGATTCGCTCCAATTGAATGCCGCTGTCCAGATTCAGCAAGCCCAGTGACTCTTCGTCTTCTGTGGCCACCACCCCTTCAGACGCAGCCATCCAACGAGACTGCTCGGGAGCCTCAACAACTACCAAGGATTGTTCCCGCAAAGCTCGCACAAAGTCTGCCCAACCAAAAGCACTTGGCCCTTGCAGCACAAAGATGGCAGCCAAGCCAACCAGAATTGACAAGGCGGCCGCAATGGGCAACGCCCCGAGCCATTTTGCACCGCGTCCGAGAAAGCGGCCGAACTGCGACGCGGCGGTGTCCGCCAAACGTGGTGACGCCCCCCACTCCTGCTCAACCGCACGGTCGATTCGCTTCAGCAACGATTGAGGCACAGCGGGTGCTTCAAGAGCGTCTGACAGCAGCTCTTCGATTTCCGGATCCGCGAGCTGCGAGGATGGTGGTGATGAATTTGATTCGTTCATGATGAAGGTCGATGTGTCACGCGTGGCAATCGGAAAGAACTGCTTGAGTTTTGTGCGCCTGAAGTAGAATCATCCACATCCGGGTCATCCGAGTTGAGTCGTCCCAACTGCGAAGACGTCGGGTCCGACCAGTCGGCTCCACTCCCTTGCTCAAAGTCGCGCAACTGCATTCTGTGGCGGAATTCATTACGAGCACGAAACAGAATCGATTCCGCCGCTTTCTCAGACGCATCCAGTCGCTCGGCAATGTCCCGTACACTGAGGCGATCGACATACTTCCATTCCAAAGCCATTCGCTGCTGATCCGAAAGCTCGTCCATCACATCCCTGACTTCCATGCGGCGTTCGTGTCGATCGTGCTGCCCGCCCGCGTCCTCGTCGCTAAATGTCTGCGAAATATTTTCGGTCTCATCGACCAATTGCTGCCTGCGTGCCGCCGCTCGAAAGTGATCCGCAATCTTGTTGCTGGCCACCGTTCGCAACCACCCACCGGGATTCTGCATTTCAAATTCCGGAGCGGCCGCGGCCTTAATCAACGCCAGCACAGTTTCACTGACAATGTCTTCCGCCAGATGACAATCACCGTGTACGTTTCCGTATACGAATCGCCAGACCGAAGGCAGGTAGTGATCACGAAGATCCCGCACTGCCGTGGGGTCCTGCCTTCGCAGACCTTCCAGTAAAGTTGAATCGTTCAACGCGGCCTCACATGTGTTTTGCACCGGATCCGGCTTGCCCTTCCGATGACGACTGTACCTTGGTCGGTGCCGCTCACGGCTTCACGCAGGTAATCTCCTAGTTTATGTCAGCCGCGAACCAAAGACTGAACGCAAGCCCTTTCACAGAAAGAACTTACCAGCGAAGAAAAAATTCAAAAATCAGCGAACGAACTTAGAATTAGGCATCGTTTCTATCGAACTCATCGTGGCGTGGAGACCCGAAACTCCGAAATCTGCAGACTGCCATCGGGCTGAACGCTGACCGTAACGGCGCCGGATTCGCTGGTGTACAACACAGATTGGGCTTCAGCAAACACGTTTTCCAAGACCGGACGACTAATCGCGTTCCGAGCACTCGCGACGACATAAGTTGGATTCACACAACTGGCTAGCTGTGGTGTATTCGACAACACAGAACCGTGATGGGGACTGACCAGGACATCAGCCGCTCCGAGCAATTCAACCAACTGCTCCAACCCAGCCCCCTCAATGTCACCGGGCACGATCATGCGGCGACCGGCGTAGTTGATCACAAGCACCAGTGATTTTTCGTTGTCCTGAGCATTCGATGCAAGTTGACTAATGTCGGCCTGATGTATTGTCAGCTCCACGCCAGCAACAACACTCGAATCACCGTCAAAGGCCAAAGCGACGGGGATGTGTTTTTCTTTCGCCGAGCGAATCAACGTTTGCACGGCCGCAGCAGACGAGTGCAAGAACTCGGACGAAATTCTAATTTCGCCGATCGGCATGCGCCTCATCACGCCTGGCACAGCGTTGTAGTGATCCATATCGGCATGCGAAATTAGCACGCCATCCACTTTGTGGTATCCACGATTCCACAAATAGCCACACACAACATTGGTCGATCGCTCACTGCGACTCATGGCTCCGGCATCCAGCAACCACACCTGCCCATTCATCTCCAGCACAGCGGCACTACCGTGTCCGATGTCCAGTACAGTCAATCGAAGTCCGGGAGAAGTCCGGGGCACAGAACAATAATGAAACGCCAGCAATACGCTGACCAACAAAGCTGTCCGAGTCACCGCTCGCAACCGCGGCCAAGCTGAAAACAAAACCACGGTCAGCAGAACATAGTAGACTGGCAAGAACCAGACAGGCAGATCCGGGATATAAACATGGCCACCGAGCACAGAAGCGGACCAGTCCACAACTGCCATCAATGCTCCCAGCGACCACGAAAAAATCGTCCCCGGAATGAACGCCATCGGAGGAACCAACATGCCGACAAACAGCGTTGTAAAACCGGCGCACAAGCAGCCAAGGATCACGGGGATCAACGCAATGTTGACCACTAACCCCACCGGCGACAGCACATGAAATGCTGCAGCCACCAAAGGTGTGGTGGCCACCAGAACAAAAGTCGCCTGACGATATCGCAGCGACAGCCATGCCCTCACTTCCGCAAACCGCTGCCCGAATTTTTCTATTTCTGTGATCGCATCCAGCGGTGCTTCACGGTCATCTTCGTCGGGTGCCACAAGCCCGGACACCCGCCCTAAGGCAGCCACCGCCAAAAACGACAACCACGCGCCAATATTGAATACCAAGTTCGGATCGCTGAACACCATGATGACAACGGTGATCGCCAACAAATCCAGCACTCCCGTCTTTCGTCCCACGAATTGACTCACCGCAAACACCACAAAGAACACAGTCGCACGCACGACCGACGGACGAAGATCCGTCACCATGGCATAGACCACACAGATGACCACTGTCATCACCAGCGCCTTACGGCGAGGCAACAGCAAAATGTTCGCCAGACGCAACAGAAACAAGCATAGAATCCCGACGTGTAATCCGGAGATCGCCAACAGGTGCATCGTGCCGCTGCTAATGAACGATTCTTCCAGTTCAAACGGCAACTGATGACGATTTCCCAACAACAAAGCCAGAGCAATTCCCTGAACCTTGGGATGGACGTTGTCCACAATCGCGTCTCGAGCCAGCTGGCGCAGCAAGCTCACCCAGCGACGTGGATTCCATGCAGCAACCTTCTGCACGACTGTGATCGCATGGGGATCGACGACGAATAACTGCGCCGAAATCTGTTGCTGCCGCAGATAGTTAGGAAAGTCGAAATCACCCGGATTGCCGGGAATATTTGGCCACGTTAATCGACCGGTCAGCAGCACGTTGTCACCCAGCGAAACGACCGGGCCGATGGCCGAAGATCCGGCCGCGTCTCCAGAAACGTACGCCTGCAGTGTACCAGCCACAACCTGCTCTCGTGCATCGATCACCACAGCGCTGACAGCGGCGCGAAAGCGAGTTTGCGGCGGCGAATCTCGCTGCAGCGAAAATTTATCCGCAGGTGACACGTGAACGACGGGAACAGAAATAATCGTCGCCCGCAACCGAACGAATCGCCCACCTTCGCCGCCGCAGAATTGCCCCAACTGCGTCTCACCCCCCAGCGGCTGATGCAGCTGCCAGTGAAAGATACTCAGCGCCAGCATCCCGATCACGATGCACGACGTGCCGATAATTCCTGTCGACGAACCACGCAGCCTTCGCGCTCGGCCATCAGCGCCGCGACCGCAGTAGAGACAGACCGCTGCAGCACAAATCCAGACCGCGGAAATGGCACCAAACAATTCCGGTCGCAGCGGCAGCAGCGGTGCGGTGGCCGTGCCGACAATCAATGTCGCAGCCGCAACCACACAGGCAGACGGACGTTTCAGCGGTCGAGTTTCAGCGTGTCGAACACCTGACTGTGAAACGCTAGACATCGCCGCTCTCAGCCACGATCTCGATTGTCCAGCATCGGCTGCAATTCATCCACGAAGTCGTTGACGTCCTTGAATTCGCGGTACACGGAGGCGAAGCGGACGAACGCAACTTTGTCGAGTTCTCGCAGAGCATTAAACACCAGTTCGCCAATTTGCCGCGAAGGCACTTCGCGAAGACCGTCTTCGTAGATGGAGGCTTCGACATTGGCCACCACTTGGTCAATTTGCTCGTTACTGATCGGGCGTTTGTAACACGCCTTTTCGATTCCAGAACGAATGCGAGTGCGATCGAATGGGATTCGCGTCCCGTCCTTCTTGATCACTTTGATCGGTGATTCTTCGATCCGTTCGTACGTGGTAAAACGACGACTGCAGTCCAAGCATTCTCGCCGACGACGAATCGAAAAGTCTTGGCTGGTTCGTGAGTCGATGACTTTGGTTTCGTCGTTTTTACAGACGGGGCAACGCATGAGCAACGCCCTCCTCAGATGGCTGCGAATTCGATACGGCAAGCGAAACAGAATCGTCTCACCCCGCACCTCGGTTGGCAGTCTACCAACTTCCGCCCGCAAAATATCATCCGCAGCGGGATATTTGCCGTTCTGACTGCCGACCAGCGTTTTTGCAACAATTTGGCTGTCTTCAAGAGCCCCGAACCCGGCCATTTGGCAATAAATTAACCTCCCGCGGCGGCGGGCGATTTGGCCCACAGCCTGTCCACGACTGCCCCGACGGCTGTCAGAAAGCCTAGATCTCTGGCCAGTAGGTGACAGGACATCGCCATTTTCGGAGGTCCACCCCAGAATATCTATCGCTTTCCGTCCGGCCTCGTCTCGGCTGCTCAACGGCCACACCAAATCAAAATCTCAAATGTTTGACCGCACAGAACAGGCCGAGCGCTAGTGCGAGAAACCTTAAGTTCCGTCCGGTTGCAGACTGCCCAATCCCCCAAACTGGTGGTGCATGAAACGCCCATCCAAGGTCTGATGAGGATGATGACCTCACACACCAAGCCAAGGATGGGCAATGCGTAGTC
>JBDNHJ010000118.1:0-4265 GCA_041688835.1 Fuerstiella sp. | reverse complement strand
GTTTCGCGACGAGTCTTTCCCAACTCGAACACGGCACGCACGGCAACCTTCCTCATGAGTTCCAACTGTTCTGCCGACCAACTTCGTCCATCCGGTAAATCGACCATGACGTCCTCCTTGAAGATTCAACTCATCCGTTTCCATTCCAGAGATTATACTCGCTCAGGAAAATTCGGCCTTCAGGGCTGTGGAGTTAATCGCAAAACCAACGCCTTTATCCTGGCTAGTGCCTGCGGTGACGACACTGATTCATGGAGAGGACACCAGATTAGGGTCTCTGCAGTGCCAACGTTCTTTCAGGGCCGCCCCGTGAAGGGGCTGAGCGTTCAGCCCCTGACTCCACCGGGTAATGCAAGTGGCCAGATTCCATCTGCTCCTCCATCACCACAGCTCGCAACACCGCAGCCCACAGTTCAACAACTGCAACCAAGTCTGACTCCTCCACCTCATCCATCAACGCCTCAGGCCGAGCCTCCTGTCTAGGCACCAAGAGTCGATTATGACGCCTGAGTCATCGTTCAGAACTGATACGAAAACAGCCTCGGGGGAGTGCCGCTCAAACCCGAGGCTGCTTGCTATCTCATGAAACCCATTCTGACAGGAATCTCATTCATGGATTATACGCCAAGTCCACAGGAATATCTAACTCAAGCCTTCTCCGTCATACCTTTACGATTAGGCGGCTCAAAGAGACCAGTCCGCTTGTGGACACAATACCAAAAACAAAAACCGACTGAGGACGAGCTCGACCAATGGTTTCCACAGTCTGCATCATCAGGAATTGGAGTGGTCACTGGAGAGATCAGCGGCAATCTTCACGTCATCGATTTTGATGCGGACGCGGAGGAAGTTTTTCCTCGCTTCTGGGATGACATTCAGCAGAAGATTCCAGGAATCGCCGACCGGTTTCTTGTCGTACAGACGCCAAGACCGGGTAGGCAAGTGTGGTTTCGTCAAGATTCTCCCGTCGATGGAAACTTGGTCCTTGCTCGCAAATCACCTCGTCCACTCGTTGGCGATACGGCGGGAGCGTCTGGCGACAGCGAAGTGGTAAAACTTCAGCCACCAGTCATGATTGAAACACGTGGCGAAGGTGGGTACGTCGTAGCGCCAGGCAGTCCGGTAGATGTTCATCCTAATAGCACTCCATACAAAATCATTCATGGGAGCCTTTCAAGCTTGGCTCCTGTGTCCATGGAGGAAAGTGAGAACGTCCTAAACTCTGCCGAAGTTACAGTGAATTCACGCCCCAGCATGTGCAGTGTCAGCCCGGCGAAAAGTACTCAGGCGTTCCTCGCCCAAGTGACATTTTTAATCGAAACTCTGACCTGCAACAGCTGTTGGTCGATCACGGATGGACTATCGATCCGCAGTGCATGGATGGAGTCATCTTTTGATTCGTCCAGGCAAGACCACGCATTTTCCAGACCGGGAAAAATTGCAAACAACTTACAACAAAGGCAATCGACGTCGCTCGAAAAAATTCGAATATTGTCTTCGAGATGTGCGCCACCTCAATTCAGGATCCCATGCGTCGAGATAAGCGTCCAGTTTTTTTCGTGAGCCCGTTGCTCCGAAATGCCGTGACTTCGCTTGAATTTATCGAGAATTTAGACGATGGCTTCGGTTGCATCGCGACGGGAAGCCGTGGAATTCAGTGTGACAAGGAGTTCTGGAAGGTGAGAATCACCATCTGGCAGTTCCCCGTGAGCGAGGCGTTCGTACAGTTCACATTCTTTTTGCGCTTTCGCTCGATTGTCGTCCACTGTGTCCAATACTGCGGAAGTCTCAAGTGCCGCCGCGAACGCTCGTTTCGCATCCCTTGGGAGAATCTTGACCAGCATGGCGGCGAGCGTTCCAAATCGCACGCGTGCTGCGGCACCCTTCGTCCAGATTCCCGCCAATGCGTCGGGGGCCAAGTCACTCGAGTCACTCGCGGGGGCTACTGGAACCCCCGTAAAACCGATCGTGTAAAGTGCTCGTTTCGCATACTGGGCCATCTGCAGCCGTAGCTCACTTTCACCGGGATGCTCAGACGAAGAAGGAGCCACGCCGGGGGCGACGTTGTTCCAGCACATGACGTAACAGGGATGGCGACGCATGAATTCCCACCGATATCGGAGCGGAAGCGACTGGAGAATCTCGTAGCGGCGAGCCACGAGATTTTGGGCGTTCGCCGGTTCGGTTTGATCTTCATCCATTCTGCACAGGCCCCGTTCACTTCATTTAGCCGAGCCGACGAAAGGTCGAAACGCAAGCCATCGATCACTACCGGACTCCGTAACCATTTGTCACTCGTGGTCGACAGTAAGAATCCCTGATTAAGCACAACATGCCACAGAACCAAGCACGAAATTAACTCAAAAATCGCCGCCGCTGCTTAGCTCATCGCGATGGCGACTTCGTGCGAGCTCAGTCGATGGATATCCCCTCGTTGTCTACTTTATTATGCCACTAAATTCGTTTTTTTATAGCTCCTGATGCGAAATCACAGTGCGATCCGCCAGTTGCTCCCTAGCGACCAATTTTGCACCGTTGTCGCGGCGAAAAGTGATGGTCCAAGGTCCTTTCGGATGCCAGTAGGCAAGAACGCTGCTCAGTCTTGGCTCTCGCCTCAAATCATAAGCCGTTCGCTCGCAACAACTTGCGACCGGTGTGGGTGCCAACAACGAAACCAACGAATTGTAAGCGCCGTCGTTGGCAGCCCACTGGTGTACTTTGCCGATCGAATTTGCACACCCGTCAGGCTGTGGCTTTCCGACTTGGCTTCGATGACTCCCGCCGCTTTGCCGTCAACATACAGCAAATAATCGGCGAACCCGGTCTTCGGAGGCAACTCACGCACAGCCACGCCAGTGCCCGCCATGATGTTCATGCCATGACGGTTCTGCACCAACCATCCGTATTGCTGCAGCTGGTTGTCGATATTCTGGCGGGCGAGTTGTTCTGGGAGCACGGACGGTTTGCTGGTGAGTAACGATTGGCATGGAAGGGTAGCGAAAAAACGTGCTGCTGGCGACGAACGCGGCTGAAACGCGCGGGCTATTCGCTGAAGCGAAGTCGCTGTCAAACAGTATCCCGAACAAGCACGTCCATCGTATGGAAAAAACCGACACTCAATCGGTTCGTACTGAACAGAATTCAAAACGCTTGGCCGTCCCTTATGTCCGCGTTTGTACAGCAGACGATTTCTCCGACGTGACTGCTGGAGATCCAAGCCGATGCGGAACTACTGAATCAAGTTCGAACAGCTTATTTTAGTTTTTCGGCCTTACACAGCAGCTTCTTGTTGTTGGCCGTGCGACCACACTTGGTGCAAACATGTGAAGCGTTGCACACAAGCAGCTTGTAGCTGTTAAAGTCGACCTTCAGTAGTTGCTTCATTTCACACAGCGTCTTGGACATCGTCAATCTTCCACGTTCGTTGCCTTGGATCAAATCGACAAGCTAGCAGTTTCGTTAGTTCTCTGACTGCAATTGAGACTCAGTCTCTAATATCTTAGAGTACGACAACCAAGAAGCGAGGTCAAGCGATCAAAGTGTCCTCCCGTGAGATTTGCAAACTCTGGCGTCGGCGGAATTGGTGAGCGGCGCGGCGGTAGCCGCTGGCTATGAAAAATTCAGCCTTCGCTGAGGTATTTTGGTTCCGCGATCGATACCGGCGGGTGGCAGATGCTGGTTAGGCATCGGAAACCGCTCTGGAACGAGCAAGCCACGGCCAACGTCGTTTGTGAAAAGAACCCGTGAGAGCGGTTTCCGATCGCTAAAGCGACACTTCTAGCCTAAACGGCAAGCACTGCTACTCGAATGGCGGGGAACAAGACTTGCGCAAACGAAATTCCCCGTCAGCACCACGTTTTTAACGGCCCAACGCTAGCCGTGGCTCTGGCGAGATCACCGGCCCGTTTTGGCGGCGGAAAGAAGCCGTCGACACAAGAACGGCGTCTCACGGCTAGCAGATTCTGTCGGGGTCCATGAGGCAATCAATAACTAGCCGCCCGTCCGGATACCTTCCGAAGCTTGGTTTTTATTTGCGGAAAATCATGGAACGCTGTACCACCGATGCGGCTTTTCGGATGATCGTGGGCGAAGACATTCCGAACTTTCGCCGCATCGCCGACTTTCCCCTTCGGCATCTGAAGCACCTGCAGCCGTTGTTTCTGGACGCGTTGATTCTGTTTCGTGAAGCCGGGTTGCTGAAGGTCGGGCGACTGTCGCTGGATGGCACAAAAGTGAACTTCGGACAAAGGTTTCGACCAGTGCGG
>JBDNHJ010000117.1:0-33735 GCA_041688835.1 Fuerstiella sp. | reverse complement strand
TTGCCGGGCTTACCTAGAAGGGATTCGCTGGCCGACGGTGACGGGCTACTCATTCAGCAAATCGTCTTGGTCGATCCCGTTGCGTGGAAAAACATTGCTCAACGAAAACAAGACTAACCTGAGCTAACCGGATATCTCTTTACCGCATTTGAAGGGAAATTGTGGAAGCTTCAGAATCGTCTCCTGAAGAATGTGGCCATTGTACTCTGGTTTGTGCGATTTCGTCCCGGCAGGGACGACAGATTTTCGCCGGTGGCGATCGTCACCGGTTCCTGTTTTGCCTGCTTTTTGAGTCCCAACGGGACTGAATCGCTCGGAACGAGAAACCCGAAGAACACTCGACAATGTCAACTTTTTCACAGCCCATCCTCGGCCATGGCGGTGAAATGCCGTCAACGTTCGCGGCATGGATGATGCAGACCTGTATTTCCCAGCAGCAACACTTGCTGGTTGAGGAACGTTAGAATCCCTCCAAGTCGACTAATCGTCATGATCCGACGTTCCGGAAAGCGTGATTGTCGAAGCTCCCTTCCGAGAGACCCCTGTGATCGCCGAGAATTCTAACGTGGAGCTGCGCGCTTGGCTGGTGATTTCTGATTGTGATGCTTCGACAGCAATTTGTCAGTTGTGTTGGATCCAGAGACGGCTAACGTCGTACTTCACTGGCTGAGCAGTTCTGACTGCGGCCCCTGTTTTGATTGGTTTTGACGTCTGAGTGTGCCAGAATCGTGAGGTTTCGGCGATTCGTGATCATCTCTCAAAAACATTGTGGAAACGTACAATTCGATCAAGTGTGATATCCGCAGAAACCCCTTCTGCGGAATTATTTACGGCCCACCGGCCGCTATTGCCAGCAGTCCTGCCCTTGTGGCGACTGATGGTACGATTGAGGAATCATTCATGACAGTCTTGCAATCTTTGCTGTCCAAGTTTCGTCGCTCTCGTTCCAGTGTTCGAAAGCCGCGTCGAGCTCAGGCCCGAGCCCAAGCCGCTCAGCAATCCAGCGCCGCCTGTGAATCGCTGGAACAACGTTTGCTGCTGACCAATCCTGTTCTGCGGGACAGTCTGTTGGGCGCGCCGGTGACCATCTTTTTAGATTTTGATGGCCATGTCGAAAACGATCCTGATGGAGGCTGGGGAGCATCGGGGCGAGTCGTGAGCGGCGGGATTCCGATTAACACGCCGGCCTACAGTTTTGATGGCAACGCGGCCTTCAACCAGTTAGAAACGGATTCCGTCGAAGAGATCTACGAGCGTGTGGCGGAAGATTTTCGACCGTTTAATATCAACGTCACCACGGTCGAGCCAGTCAGGCCGGGAGGCGTGTTCAACAACGCGTTCGATTTGCGAGTGGTGATTGGTGGCGACGGAAACTGGGACGGGCCGGGCAACAATAGATACAACGCGTTACCGAACAGTTTCAGCACGCCCAACGATTCTCAGACAGCGTTTGCATTTCTGACGCCGCACAACGGACTGGGCGGCGACCTTGAGTACAACATTGCAGCCAGCGTGAGTCAGACGATTGCCGTGGCGATGGGATTGCAGGTCCACCCGCTGGAAGGTGATGCCTTAATTGCACCGATTTTGGGCGACCAAATTGTGGGGAGCAACGGGGTTTCAACCAACGTCAACAGCCAGCGGGATATTTGGTTCAACGGGCCAGTGGTCACGGGCGGGACTCAGGATGACCTAGACGTCATCGTCAACAACAACCCAAATGTTAACTATCGCACGGACGACTTCGGTGATTCGGCGCTGGATGCCACCGGGATTCCGATTCGACTCGGCACAGAAGTTGTCACGGGGGTCATCGAAACCAACGACGATGTCGACGTGTTTACGTTTACGACAGCAGCGACCAGTATCAACATTGATATCACAACGCTGGACCTCAGAAGTCAGTTCAATGCTCCCACACCGGGCAGCAACTTGGATCCGACTGTGGTGCTGCGAGACGAAAGCGGTCAGGTCTTGCAGATCGTGGGCACGCAGGACGATGATCTGAGCGTGAATATCAATCAGGTTCTGCGGTCCGGCACGTACTTTTTGGAAGTTTCGAATCGCGGAGAATACGGCAACCTTGGTCGTTACACGGTCACGATCTCAGGCGTTGAGAACCTGCCTTCGTTTGCGAATCCCATCGCGTTGGAAAGCAAACCGAATGCTCCGGTTTCTGTGTTCTTGGCCTTCAACGGTGGTTTCCTTCCGGACGGTAGCCCGCTGTTGGGCACTCGCGCCTTTGGTACTGGGCAGCGCGGTATTTCGCCGTACGATTCCAACGGCGATCTGTTCACATTCACGCAAACCGAACTCGACGAAATGGCTCAGATCTGGGCGCGAGTGGCAGAAGATTTTGCTCCGTTCGATGTTAACGTCACCACGGTTCGGCCAGCAAATCTGAATGACCGTGAAGCGATGCAGATCATCATCGGCGATGATGGAGACATCTATGGCGATCCAACATCGCCGGGCGTCGCTTTGTTCGGTGCGTTTTCCGACGCTCTGCAACCCAATACCGCGTTGACGTTTTCGGAAAACATTCAGCAGGGTGCCGCGTCAGATGCGCAGCACATTGCATTCCGCGTGTCAGCGGCGGCAGCCACAATGTTGAGTCTGGACCGGCACCCGCAGTACAGTCCAGCGGGTGTGGAGCTCAACCCGGAAGACCCCGGCACAGTGGAAGTCGGCCCAATCCTAGGAGCCCCACTGGGCAGTCTCAGAGACATCTGGACCAACGCGCCTGATTCCACCAGTTCGCAAAACTTCCAGAACGACCTGAACATCATCACGGATCTCGTCACCAACGGGATCACCTATCGGCTTGACGATCACGGTAACACCATTCCGTTCTCCACGAGAATGAGCATTGGCCCTGGCGACGACGTGATTTCCGGGATCATCGAAACGAATGATGACGTCGACGTGTTTCGATTCAACACGCTGGACGCGATGGCCGTGATCTCGGTTAAGGGACTGGATCTGATTTCGCAGTATCCCGGTGTGACAAACCCCGGATCGAACCTCGATCCCGTGTTGGAGCTTCTGGATGGTGCCGGCGTTGTTCTGGCAACGCATGACGCAGCGGCGGCCAACGGCAGCCCCAACAGTTTGACGGCGACGATTAGTCGAAACTTGGCAGCCGGCACCTACTTTATTAGAGTGTCGAACCGGGCCGAGTATGGAAACCTAGGGCAGTACACGGTGACTGTGCAGGGAGTCGACGGCGACCCGGTGACGGTTGAAATCAATCCGAATACGTTTAGTGAAATCGATGGTGTTCAGACGGGTGTTGGCCGGGTTCTGCGGCCCGCAGGACAGTCGTTTGGTCAACCGATTTTTGTTGAGCTCAGCAGTTCAGACACCACCGAACTCACAGTTCCGGCGTCCGTCACGATTCCGGCGGGAGCAGCATCGATCGATTTCGACGTCACGATTGTGGATGACAACATTCTGGACGGCGATCAACGCGTATCTGTGCGGACAGTCGTGAATGGCGTGATCAACGGCACCGCGTTTGTGACCGTGACGGACTACGAAACCGTGAGCGTGGACGTGTTGACGAATCCGGTCAATGAAGATGCCGGAACGGTCTCTGTCACGCTGACGCGCAGCAACACCGACATCAACGCTCTCAATCACTGGGTCGCTGTGGACAACGAGCTGCTGGAATATTCTCAGGAGGGCGTTCTTGTTCAGACGATTCCGATCGAATGGCCAACCGGAGCGCGACCTCAGGCCGAGAACACTCATGACTTGGTGGTGCTGGAGGACGGTCGCATCGCCATTTATAACGGCAGCGTGAATGCGGCGTTGTCGATTTATAATCCGAACAACAACACGTGGGACCACATCGGTCCGGTCGCGGGTTTGTCTGGTTCGGCTGCCGACGCTTCTGTGGGCGGTCTGGCTTCCAGCGGCAACTTTGTCTACCTGACGGACTTCGAGTCCTTTGATGGAGATTCTCATGGACTGGTCAGAATCGACACGACCAATGGTCAGGTGACTCGATTTGCCGAAAGCACACTTGGATCACGTCTGTTTAGCATGGTCGGCGGACTGCCGCAAATCCGTGAATTCAATGCGTCTGACGGTAGCTTGATCAACACGCTAGACATTGCTGTTGAAAACACAGAGACCATCATTTCGATCGCCTTCAGCGGAACGGAACTGTGGCTTTTGGTAAGCGATTTTCAGCAGCAACGCCTGATTAAAGTGAACCCCGATACGGGCGCGATCCTTGAAAATCACCCGCTGCTGGGCACGTTGAACAATGGCAGAATCGACGGCATTGCCGAGATGAATGGGTTGATCTACCTGTCCACGCAAAGCGGACTGGCGACAAATGCGACGCTGGAAATTGAAGAATACGATCCATCCACCAGACGGACAACAGGGCGTCTGATTACCCCGAATAGCGCATTCACGTCACGCGATTTCGGTCAGTACATTGGTGCGGTGCCGAACGCCAACCGGTTATTGGTGACGGCTCAAAACTTCACGATTGAAACAACGGTCATCGTGATCGGAAACTTCACGTTTACCACATTCACCCGCATTCCTGGGCCAACTTCGATTGAGTTACTTGATCCCGTCAGTGGCTTGGCGACCGCAACGATCATCCCTCCCAATGCGACTCCGCTAACACAGGATCGCGGTGTGACCTCAGTGGGCGACGTTGTGTTCGGGACGACCGTTTACAATGACTTGATTTACGTTTCACGGAATATCAACACGATCGATGTGTACACTCAAGCGGGAGCGCCTGTGGATACCGATCCCACAACGCCAGCGATCGACCCCTTAACCACGGCGGTGATACATGTCGGAGGCCTAGCGGGCGGCGATGTGGCGGGCGTTTCCTTTGGTGATCTGCGGTTCCGCGACGTCACGATCGGCTTTGATGGTCTGATCTATGGACTGACTGATACAGGCAACCAAATTTCTGTCCATGATCCGGAAACCCTCAGTCGTGTGCGAGGAATCAATCTCGATACCGTCGTGACCACAATCGCTGTTGGTGATGATTCGGGGATTTACGCGGGCGGTGCAAACGGAGTTGTGATTCAGTTCGATCTCAATGGCGTGACTCAAAGTGTGCTGAACACCGGCCTCGGACAGATCTCCGACATCGAAGTGAATGTCGGCCAAGAAGTCATGATTTCTGACGTCGCTGGTGCCGTCGCTCTGACAACTCAGGAAGCCATCGTTGCCAGCAATCCAGCGCTGGTCACGCTGCTGGAAAACGTGGGAGGTGTTTCGTATGTCAGCTTTGGTCGACACCCCACGCGCTCAACGGGCAATCTGGCGGTCACACTGACGTCTAGCGATGTGTCGGAGCTAACGGTGCCAACAACCGTTGTCATTCCACGAGGCCAGCAGTCCATTACGTTTGACATCACTGTCGTGGACGACAACTTACGTGACGGTGATCAGTTGGTCACGGTCATTGCGGATTCGCCGGAGTATGTTTCCGGCTCAGATATTGTTGTCGTCACAGATGTGGAAAACGTGGGTGTGGATGTTCTGCCACTGGAAGTGGACGAAGGTTCAGGCGTGAATCTCGGGGCGGTTCGAGTTTTTCGAACGGACGTTGATGGCCCGTACACCTTTGCCTCCACAATCAATCGTGCCCAAACCAATTCAAGACCGATCGCTGACAACGCGACGACAATTTCGCAAATTGTGCTGGAAGACCAGGTGTCTCGAATCACCGACGTGAACATCACGTTGAGTATTGAGCACGACGCGATTCCGGATCTAGACGTGTTCCTGATCAGTCCACAGGGAACTCGCGTTGAGTTGTTTACGGACCTGAGTTCGAATGAATCAAATCTGACGAACACCAAGCTGGATGATCAGGCCAGCGTGCGAATCGTGGATGCGACAGCTCCGTTTACCGGGCTGTTTATTCCAGAACAGTTCCTCGCGAACTTTGTTGGGGAAAACCCATCAGGGGCGTGGAGTCTGGAGATCATTGACGACAGCGTTTCGGATGCTGGTATCCTTCTGAACTGGTCACTGGAAATTGCAACGATCGGTCTCGAAGAACTCACCGTCACACTCAGCAGCAACGACACCACAGAAGCCACCGTTCCGGTCACGGTGACCATTCCACACAATCAGTTTGAAGTGTTTGTCCCGCTGGAAGCCTTTGATGATGACGAAATCGACGGCGTGCAAACGGTCACGGTGTCCATTGATGATGTGAATGTGATCAGTGGTGCCAACGCCACTGGATTCCAATTGGTGGGCGACACGGTGGATGTCACGGATTCGGAAGTGCTGACATTCACACTGAACCGCGCTGTGATTTCTGAAGGCGCGGGCGCTGATGCGTTAACCGGTACGATTTCTCGGCTGCGAACAGACGGCACACTCATCATTACGCTCAGCAGCAGCGACACATCAGAACTCTCGGTACCGAATACTGTGACAATCCCGGACGGTGAATCATTCGTGACATTCGCCGCTGATGCTGTCGATGACCTAGAGTTCGATGGTGATCAGATGGTGACGATCACCGCTCAAACGCCGGGCTATCTGGACTCAGTCAGCCCCCTGATCACAGTGCAAGATCAGGAGCCGCGTCTGCAGTTGTTTACTTTGACGCCAAATGTCGCTGAGGATCATGGCCGTATCACTTTCACCGTGACTCGACGCGATGCCGTCGATCTGTCGGTTGCTCAGATTGTCACGCTGACCAGTAGCGATCTGACGGAATTGACCGTTCCGCAAACAGTGATCATTCCAGCCGGAGAACTCAGCGCCACGTTCCAAGCGACGGTAGTCGAAGACGCAGATCTCGATGGCACTCAGGCCGTCACGGTGACCGCCACGGACGTCAATATTGCGAGTCCTGTGGTGAATTCCACCACGTTCGAAGTGAGTGTTCTGGATGCCGAAACCGTCACAATTACCGTTCCGGCTGGTCAAGAGTCGATTCTGGAAAATGCGGGCAATGGGGCTGTGACTGTGACTGTGGGAATTAGTACCTCCGCCCATACCACGCCAATCATTGTCACTCTGTCGAATAGCGACCTGACGGAACTGTCGATTCCCGTTTCTGTTGTGATTCCTGTTGGTGCCAGCAGCACCACGTTTTTACTGGACGTGCTGGATGATCCACAAATCGATCGCGACCAGCTGGTGAATCTGACCGGCTCTGTTCCGGGGTACCGTGATGGTGTTCTAACGATCACAGTGCTGGATCATGAACCACCAGTGCTGGTTGGTCCAGCGTTGAACACTGTTGATCCAACACCCGTCTTTGCTTGGGCGGCCGTGGACGGAGCAACCCGCTACGACTTGTGGGTGAACGACGTCACTCGCAATATTAACCAGTTGTTCCGCTTAGAAAATCGAAGCGTCAGACCTGCCATCTTCAAAGAAACCTTTGAAGCCGCTGGTGGCTTTGACGAAGCTGGCTGGGTGTCCACGAACGCAGATGTCGATGGTCTCGGAATCAACGTCAACGGCTTGGCAAGTGCGCACCTCAACGGAAACCCGGACGGTAGCGATCGACTGGAATCTCGGACCATTGATCTGTCTGCGGAAGTCGGCGTGCAGCTGACGTACTCTTATCAGCGAACCGGAACATTGGATTCGCCGGGCCCCGGCCAAGACTTGGTGCTGCAATACCGCAACGCCGCTGGCAACTGGATTCAGCTGCAGCGACAGCTGGGCGTTGAGCCTGACATGACCACCTTCAGGACCTCTGTCGTCACACTTCCACAAGCCGCCTTGCATCCGGAATTCGCGTTCCGATTTGTCAGCTTTGGTGATCCGGATGTGGAAGTTGCAGAAGGCGAAGTCGCCCCGACAACGGTCGACGACTGGTTTGTCGATGATGTGATTTTGGCCGGTTACGAAACGTTTGAACCCGTACAAGAACTTGGTGTCGGTCGATACCGATTCTGGGTGCGCGCCTATGACGATCTGGAACAACCGACGGCTTGGAGCAAGGATCGTAGCTTCTTGGTGCGAACTCCGCCGGTGTTCACCAGTCCGGTGACCAGCGTGACAGTGGCCCAAACAACGTTCCCGCAGATTAGCTGGGAGTCTGTTGTGGATACTGCAAACTACGACCTGTGGATCAATAACCTGACGACTGGCGAGTCGCAGGTTGTTCGTCAGACAGACCTCCAGACGACCAGTTTCGCGTCTTCCACAGCCAATCTTTCGGGGGGAACTTATCGAGCGTGGGTTCGAGCGATCGCGCCGGATCTGAACCCGAATGATGATGTTGCCCCGATCGCTGGGCAGTGGAGTACACCGATTGTCTTCACGGTACTCAGCACGCCGCAAAATATTACGCCCAGCGGTGCGACCTTCGACACCACGCCGGAAATACGATGGGATGCTGTCGAAGGTGCGGCAAACTACGACGTGTGGGTGACACACCGCAGAGGACCGGGAGATTCTCCTGTTGTTTTGCGGGATCGATTTGTGTCCGGAACATCTCGAACTCCAGAAACCGATTTCGTGCCGGGCAGCTATGTTGTCTGGGTGCGAGCGATTGCAGCAGACGGGTCTGTCTCGCAATGGTCACCTCCAGTGGCGTTTTCTGTGGGTGGTCGCCCGGTCGTGACTTCTCCGAGCAACGGAGCGGGCACTTCATCGAGACCAGTTGTGGCGTGGGAAGGTATTGAACAGACTGCGTTTTACGAAATCTGGGTCAATAACAGTGCTGGTGACCGTGTGGTGTTTGAATCAAACATTCAGGCCACATCCTTCGCGATCTCCCCAGCACTGGCCGCAGACAGCTATCGCGTGTGGGTTCGTGCGATCAGCGACATGGGCGTCCAGTCTTTCTGGAGCAGCCCTGTTTCGTTCACGGTTGCCGCGCACGAAATCGCGGTTCCTCAAGGTCTTCATCCGTCCGATCAGGGCTTGCTGCTGACTCGGTTTTCAGCAGGCGCGGCTGAAGCTTCACTGCCCGTGATCCCAGCGGTTGCTGAGCCGAACAATGTCGAACGCATCGAACCTATGGCCGCAGAGTTGGTGATTGCTGCGGAAGCTGACGTCGTAGAATCGACGTCCGATGTCTCCGAAGCCGTCGATTCAATCATGGCGGAATGGGACGGAGCCAACTGGTGGGATTCCAACAGCCGTGCAGCATCTGCAGAAGATTCTTCGTTTGCGGCAGCAGCTGTGGGGTTTGTCGCTCTGGGGACTTCGATTCGTCCGTCAAAACGACGTCGTGATTCCAGCCAACAATCGTGATCGTGGCACGGTGGTCTCCACCGTGATTCACAACCGATTCATAACCGATTCACGGTGGAGACCACCGTGCTGCAGTCAAACCGCCACTAACCTCAACCATCGCAGCAGTCTCGATTTGTTCGAGACTGCTGTTTTTATTGGTTCCCCGCGCAGCAGCGTGTCTCCGCGGCGCGGAATGATTTTCGAAAAGAATCGCCAATGTGCCGCTGGTAAAGTCTCATCTGCCGTTCGCCTAAGCCGTCAAGTGGCTTTTTCCAGATCACAGCGTAAGACTACACTGCGGCCACGAATTGCTTCGAGCTGACGAGAGTCGCGCAGCATCCTGAAAACGAGTGTCCACTTTATATTTCTAATGGCCCAGTCCCAACCACAGATTGACATGCCTGTCATGACCGAAGATCGCGGCAAATTCTCACCCGTTCAGAAGCTGGTGATTTCTGAAGTGCTGGTGGTGATTATCATCGCGATCAGCATTCTCATCTTCGGCGCAATGTATGCTCAGAAACCGGTGGTTGAACAGAAGGAGATTTTGAAAACGGCACTCAACGTGGAAGCCTTCGAATTGGCGACCATCGATGTGCAGGAGCTTCTGACCGGGTTCGGCACCGTTCAGGCCGACCGCGAAGTGATTCTGGCCGCTCAGGTGTCGGGTGAGATCGTGGAAATCAACCCCCAGCTGAAAGTCGGCTACACCGTTCTGGCAGAAGATACGCTGCTGACGCCGGATGGTCCTTCGCGCCGGCAAGCGGCCGAGCTGCTGGTGAAAATCGACCCCCGTGAGTATCAGCAGCGGCTTGATCAGTCGGCGAATCGAATCGCGGAAACGGAAACAGATATCGAACGATTGACGGTCCAGCAAGACAGTGTGGATCGCCAGTTAGAAAAATCGAAAGCCGTGTTGAAGACGCTGCGAGAAGAATACGATCGGGTGCAGCGCGCTGTTGCGCTCAGAGCCGCTTCTCCATCTGACCTGAATCGATCTTTGCTGGATCTGCAGAGATACGAAGACACTGTCATTCAACTGGAAAGCCAAGTGGCCGTGATTCCGCACCAGATCGCTGCAGCCAAACAGCGATTGTTGACGAGTCGGTCGGAACAAAGTCGAGCGGCCGATGATCTGGCAAAAACCGAAGTCAAGCCGCCGTTCGGGGGTGTGCTCAGTGAAGTGCTGGTGGAACTCGGGCAGTATGTTCGAGCGGGCGAGCCGCTGTTGCGTCTGACCAGTGTGACTCAGGTCGAAGTCCCGATTTCGCTAAGCTTTGACGACTTTTTACAACTGGACAAAGTGCTGGCGGCCGGAAATAAACCAGCTGTCAGCTTGTCGGAAAACGAAACTGCTGATAGCCGCTGGCAAGGTTTTGTGGTTCGAGCGTCGCCCGAAGCAGACTCCGTTTCCAGAACTGTGCAGGTGTTTGTGGAAATTCGCAACACCACCGATGCCGCACGCCTGTTGCCCGGCACATTCGTCCACGCTCGAATTGACGGCGACACTTACGAAGGCAAACTACTGATTCCACGCGAAGCAATTTCAGATGGCCAAGTCTATGTGATTGACGCGAATAACGTCACGCATCGCAAATCGATCACGGTCGGGCGGCGACTGCATTCCATGGTGATTGTCGAAGAGGGCTTGGAAGCTGGAGAGCGAATTGCATTGACCAATTTGGACATCTTGGAAGATGGTCGAACGGTTGTTGTGCAGTCTGTTCGCAGTCCACAGGACGAAATTCAAGCGTTGCGAAGTCCCGAAATTCGTCTGCTGAATCCGGCGATTCCGTAGCGGCAGGAAAATAGCTGATCGATGGCTGATCGTTTCTTTACTTCCGATCTCTCAACAGCGACGGCCACTTTATCGGGGCCGGAAGCGCATCATGCGCTGCACGTGCTGAGATTGAAAGTCGGTGACGACATCCGTCTGTTCGATGGTGCGGGAACCACAGTCACGGGTGTTGTGGAATCCGCCGGTCGGCGTGATGTTGAAGTCACGATCAAGACGCGATCCTTTGCGGAGCGGCGGGCTGAAGGGCGAGTCATCGTGGCGGCGGCACCTCCCAAAGGGGATCGCCTGAAATGGATGGTTGAGAAGCTGACAGAATTGGGTGTCGACGAATATATCCCGCTGCGGACGCACCGTTCGGTCGTCGACGCCGCAAAATGGAAACCCGACAAACTGCAGGCCACAATTATTGCCGCCGCCAAACAATGCGCGCGAGATTGGTTGATGGATATCGCCGAACCCATCGAATTCGCGGCGTTGATTTCTGATGTGCAGCCCGGACATTCGCTGCATATCGCTCATCCGTATGCGGTGACCAGTCAGCAACAATCCGCAACGCTTGGCAGCGCACATTCGCACATGGTGTTAATCGGACCCGAAGGCGGATTTACTGACGACGAAGTCGAATTGGCGGTGTCGACCGCCGCCGCCGCACCTCTGGAATGGCCCGGCACGATCCTGCGGGTTGAGACAGCCGCCATTATGGCTGCGGTTATGCTGCGAAACCTGTCAGTCAGCTGAGTCGACTTGGGCGAGTCGGTCGACGCTTACAGAATCGCCAGTGGGTTGCGGCGTTCCTCTAGCGTGCCGCGCGTCACGCCGACTCGGTTACTGGCTTTCAGTTGTTTCCACACGGCAGGGCCGTCGATTTCACCGTTCAGAAGTCCACGATACAAGTTTAGGATTTCGCGGATGCGACGTTCGTCGTCGTACAGAAATTCGATGCGGAAATTTCGCACGCCGTGCGACAGCAGCAATGGGACGACTTCCGCCGAACTTTGTGGCGTGGCATTAAACAGTGTGTTGCGGCAACCAACATCGGCCGTCAGCGGATGTTCTTGACCAATGCGGTCGCGGAGTTCGACCTTATGAAAATCGCACGGTCGGCCACAATTGGTTTTGTTGGTGCCCGGCGACAGCACGGCGCAAAACACACAGTGCTCCATATGAAACATGGGCATGTGTTGATGGATGACAACTTCTAGCCAGTCGGTCGGAACAACCTGCACCAGATCCAACAGCTGGTCACGGTTCATGTCGTACGACGGGGTCAGCCGCTGGACACCGTGTTCCAACAGGTATTGAGCCGTCAGTTCGTTTGTGACATTCAGCGAAAAGTCTGCCACGGTGGGAATGTTGTGTTCGTGGAAGAATGCCATGCCGGACAGATTCCGGATTAGCACACCCTCTGGCTGATGTTTCAGCATCGCGTTGAAGAGGCCGATTTCGCCAGGCTTCTGAATTCGGGGAGTGGCTGGAAAGACGCGGATCTTCGCATCTCTGCCAATCGCAACCGCATCCCGGTACTCTCGAATATCGGCGAAGTCAGCGTAGACAACCGCCGAATCTGCATGGTCGCTGTTCTGGAGGTCCGCAGCGATTGTTCGCAACTGTTGCAACGTACGACACAGCACACTCAGCGACGGCGTCGCGGGTTCCGTGACGGTGCTCTGGCCGTCGCGAATCGCAGCCTGCAATCTCGGCAGAACGGGTGCTGCCGCCACCGTTCGTTCGGGTCGTGGCGTTGGTGCGTTCAGGCGTGCGATCATCTCGCGGCGAAGTTGCCCGAGCACACTCAAGGGAACCATGGGCGCGCCTTCGATGTGCGCGTCGAGGTTGCGGAGTTCGAAGATCGTCGCACCGAGTCGGCTGAGTTGTTCGCGCAAGGTGTCCGAAGTCAGCGGGTGTTTTCGAGCGGTTTCCAACGGCGTTTCCGCCCCGACTTCGCACGTTGTGCCGTTCGCCGCCATCGCCGTCATGCGGAACACTTCGCCAGCGATGGCAGTGACGCTGATATCTAGCGAAACGCGACGATTCGCATCGGGGCCTTCAAAACTGTTTCGAAGGCGTTTGTTCAGTCGCGGGTCGTCCGTCTTCCAGATTTTCAGGCCCGGCTGAAGTTCTAAAACGTCGATCTGATGGCTTCCAAAAGCGAGTTCGACAATGCCGCCGTCAACGATGCCGTCCTGCCGTTCATTGTCACGGAAGATTTCGTAAACCCGTCCGCCTTGTTCCGCATTCCGTTCGCGGTTGCCTTCGAAGACAATACCGTCGCCAGCTGCCAGTACACTTTCGAGCCGGATAGAAACTCGATCGTAAGAGATGTCCACAATTTCCCCCAGCAGCACCCCGCGTTTGGTCGAACTTGTGGCGGGAACCAGCATTTTGTGATCGCAACCGTTCAACCAGCCAGGACTGAAGCCGCGCGAAAACGACATTTCAACATCGTCGATCTGCTTGCGAGTGAACGCGGCTTTGCGCCCGGCCATCGCGGCGTCGATGGCGGTTCGGTAATGCTGAACGGTATTCGCGACGTACTCGGGCGTCTTGAGTCGGCCTTCGATTTTGAACGAACAGATTCCCGCTTCGATGAGTTCTGTTGTCAGATCGAACGCGGCCAGATCCTGTGGGCTGAGCAGATATTTTTGATCGCCCAGAGGCACGTCTTCGCCATCGCAGATGAGGTCGTACGGCAGTCGGCACGCCTGAGCACACTGGCCGCGATTCGCACTGCGGCCGCCGAGCGATTCGCTGGTCAGGCACTGTCCGGAATAGGCGACGCACAGAGCTCCATGGATGAACGCTTCCAGCGGCATGTCGGTCTTGCTGCTGATATCCCGGATTTCGCTGATCGAAAGTTCACGCGGCAGGACGACTCGTTCCAGCCCGAGGTCTTGGGCGACAGCAATGCACTCGGCACTGGTGAGGGTCATCTGAGTCGACGCGTGCAGTTGGAGTTCCGGGCAGATGTTTCGCAGCAATCGCGCGACCCCGAGATCCTGCACTAGGACGGCGTCGACATTGGCCATGGCCAGTTGGCGGCCAACGTCTTCCATTCGCGAAAGTTCGTCGGTAAAGGCCAGCGTGTTCAGCGTGATGTAGCCTTTCACACATCGCCGGTGCAGGAAATCCATGAGCTCGGCAACATTGTCCAACCGAAAATTGGTGGCTCGCGCCCGCGCATTGAAGCCCGAATCCAGCCCGAGATAAACCGCATCGGCCCCGTTTTCGACAGCCGCGCGAACGCAGTCCCAGTCGCCGGCTGGGGCGAGGAGTTCCGGGGCAGAGACTGAGTGTGCGTTGTGGCTGGTCATCGTTCCCGCACTGTGTCACGTTCGTTGTCACGGTGCAAATCGCTGTTGCTGGAAAATCGGGATTCTCAACATGTTTGAGCCATCCGACACAGCACTCGCCGGACGACGGAAGTCGCAGAACGGGCACTCCTGCCCGTTTTCCCGTGCCGCGTCGTACGCTAAAATTCCGTTACCACACGGCAGGGCGAATGAATCGGTTGTTAAATCGACGTCCCAAGCCGCGACCGTTCGGCACAGTGGATTCCCTATCAGCCAGACGCTAAGCTGGATCCCAGCCACGTGCTGCTGCGTGGTTCCCGCCAGTTTACCGCCCTCCCGTTTTGAGGTACTTCTGTGATTTCATTTCGCCGCGCCGTGGCCAGTTTGCTTGTGCTGGCTGCCTCATCTTCCGCTGCCTCCCAGGCAACCGCTCAGACAACCGCTCAGACAGCCGCTTTGAAGCTCAAACCCGGTGATCATGTTTCCATCATCGGAAACACGACCGCAGATCGCCTGCAACATCACGGGTGGCTAGAAACATACATTCATGCGCTGCACCCGGAACTGAATTTGACGTTCCGGAATCTGGCAGTGCCCGGTGATGAGCTCCAATCTCGGCCTCGTGAAGACAACTTCGGCAGTCCCGATCAATGGCTCACCAAAAACGAAACAGACGTCGTGTTCGCCTTCTTTGGATACAACGAAGCCTTCCGAGGCTCGGATGGTGTCTCAGGATTTCGTCAAGAACTGGCGGAATGCATCGATGGCATGCTGGCCCAGAAATACAATGGCGAATCGGCTCCTCAGGTCGTGATGTTCTCACCGATTGCTCATGAGAATCTGAATAGTCCGCATTTGCCAAACGGTTCCCAGAACAACGTGAACCTGCATCTGTACACAGAAGCCATGCGGGAAGTTTGTGCCGCGAAGCAAGTTGGTTTTGTCGATCTGTTTGGTCCGTCCAATGAGCTGTACAGCAAGGCCCACAAGCCGCTGACAATGAACGGCATCCATCTGCTTGATCATGGGAATAAATCGCTCGCTGCTGTTATCGCTGAGCAACTGTTTGGCACCGCGCAGCCGCCAAACAGTTTGCCGGACGTGCTAAAACTGCGAGCAGCGGTGCTGGAAAAAAACCACTACTGGTTCAGTCGATATCGCGTTGTCGACGGCTACAACGTGTTTGGCGGGCGCTCCAAACTAGCATGGTTCGGGCAGTCGAATGCGGACGTCATGATGCGCGAGATGGAGATCTTTGACGTAATGACGGCCAACCGTGACAAACGTGTGTGGGCGATCGCAAAAGGTGGTGATCTTGAGGTGCAAGATGACAACCTTCCCGAAGAGCTGGTTGTCCAGACGAACAAGCCCGGTGATCGCGAAGACGGCAGCTTCTCCTATCTGACGGCCGAAGAAGGCCTCACGAAAATGACGCTGGACGAAGGTTTGGAAGCCAACGTGTTCGCTTCTGAAGAAATGTTTCCCGAATTGATTAACCCTGTGCAGATGGCTGTCGACACCGATGGCCGACTGTTTGCTTCTGTATGGCCAAGTTATCCACACTGGAACCCCACGACACCTCGCCGCGACCGCATTTTGTGCTTGCCGGATGACAATGGTGATGGAGTTGCCGATCGTTGCGTTGTCTTCGCCGATGAATTGAACAGCGTGACCGGCTTCGAATTTTGGGGCGGCGGCATGATTGTGGCCGCATTGCCGGAATTGTGGTTTCTGAAAGATACCGATGGCGATGATCGGGCCGACGTGAAGATTCGAATCCTGCAGGGCTTGTCCAGTGCGGATTCGCATCATTCGGCCAATGCCATGGTGGTTGGTCCCGATGGCTGGCTGTACTGGTCTCGCGGAATTTTCAACGTAGCCGCCATGGAGACACCAACGAAGACCTATCGGTCAGCAGCTTCCGGCGTGCATCGATTTAATCCGCGCACTTACGAAATGGAGTTTCATTTTCCGATTGGCCCGAACCCTCACGGAGATTTCTTCGATCAGTGGGGCTATCAATTCGCCAACGACGGCACCAGCGGAACGGGGTCTTACATTAACATTGGCAAGGGACAGGACAATAAGAAGTGGTTCGAAAAGCAGTGGCGTCCCGTATCAGCCACGGGGTCGCTGTCCAGCAGTCATTTCCCAGACCGCCATCAGAACAACTTTCTGATCTGTAACTGCATCGGTTTCTTGGGAATTTTGCAGCACGAAGTTCTGTACGACGGGGCTGACATTACCGCCCAAGCGGTGACTCCGATTCTGGATTCTTCCGATCCGAATTTTCGCCCCACAGACATCGAAATCGGCGCTGATGGCGCGTTGTATGTGTCTGACTGGGCCAACGCCATCATCGGGCACATGCAGCATAATATGCGTGACCCCAATCGTGATGCACAGCATGGCCGCATCTATCGCGTGACTGCGACTGGTCGAGACCTCGTGAAACCTGTTCGCTTAAAAGGCAAGCCGATCGCCGAAGTTTGCGATGCGTTCTACGCCACAGAAAACGCCACGCGCTATCGCGCCCGACTGGAACTGAGTGGTCGGGATACGGCTGAAACAATGGCGGCGGTGGCGGCTTGGTCGGCCACGCGAAACATCAACACTGCCGCAGATGCTCAGCCGCTATTGGAATGCCTGTGGGTTCACGAAGAGCATCGTGTGCCGAACACAAAACTGCTGACGACGGTCTTTAAGGCCGCTGAGCCTCGAGTTCGAGCGGCCGCGATTCGGACGCTGGGCCACTGGGGTGATCAAGTTGACGGCTGGGCCGCGATTCTGATCGCTGCAGCCCGAGATGAATCTGGGTTGGTACGTGCTGAGGCCGTGAAAGCCGCGTTGTCGTTTGAAGGACTTTCGGCGGCTGAAGTGATCTTCGAAGTTGCTACGCGAAAGATGGACGCAGAACTCGATACGGTGCTGAAGTATGCCACGGGGCAGATCAAAGTCGACAGCCTGATTCAGGAAGCGGTGGCTGCTGGCAAACCATTGTCCAAAGCGGCTCGTGCGTACGCTCTGCGAAATGCTAGCGTGAACGACTTGATGACGCTGGATCGCACGGAAGATGTTTACGAAGCGATTCTGAGCCGTACGAACCTAACCGATCAGCAGGTTTCGGAATCCGTCATCGGGCTGGCTGGTCTTCGCCAACAGAAACCCGCCGCGCTGCTGACGAGCCTGATTCGTGAGCGGGACGCTGCGGCACTTGCCGCAGATACGGCGACGCTGGCGGCACTCGGGCAAGCGTTGTCTCAACAACCAGCGGCGGACCTCAAAAGCGTTCAACATCAAATCGAAACGCTGGCGCTCACAGGCCACAGCGAAGAAGGGCGTCAGCTTGGCTTTGCGGCTTGGGTGGCGGCCGAAGGCAATGGGGCCGCCGCATTGTACGCGGCATCGCAAAGCAAGGATCGCCTGCGAGATTTACTGCTGGCCGTGCCCCAGATCGCCAGTAGCGAATTGCGAGCGGGCCTGTACGTTGATGTTCGCACGTTGATGTTTGAGCTGCCTGCCAACTTGGAAGCGGAGGTCGGTTCCGGCGGTCTGCACGAGCCTGGCATTGCGGTCGATTACTTCCACCCGAATCCGACCAACGTCGCCGTCGAAACGCTGGACAAGCTAACGCCAAAAGCCAGCGGCGTTGTTCCACAAATTGTGATGAACGTGCCGCAATTGCAGCAGCGAGATCAGTTCGCTTTAAGATTTACCGGCAACCTGCTGGTGAAAAATTCGGGCGGTTACAAATTCTTCCTAAGCTCTGACGACGGTTCCCGGTTGTATCTTGACGACAAGCTGGCGATCAATCACGACGGGTTGCATGGCATGACGGAAAAGGCGACCGAAGTGCAACTGACCGCAGGTTCGCATTCCATTGTCGTGACGTACTATGACAATGGCGGTGGTGATGGACTGCAGTTGCAATGGGAGGGGCCCGGCTTTAGTCGACAGGATATTTCAGCCGACCAACTTTCCGTCAATGGTGGCGCAAACACGATCCATGACTTGGCGATTCAATCACTCGGTTCGATCCCCGGCAACGAGTCGCAATTGTTTAACGACTTGGCTGACTTGATGAAGGCGGGCAAATACCAGACGTCAGCGATCAGCGTGCTGTCGCAAATCGCCGACAAGCATTGGACGGCAGATCGCGTACCGGCACTTGTTGACAACACGATTGGTTATCTGAGTGCGATGCCAGCGAAGTCTCGCACAGGTGGCAATGCAATCATTGCCACGGAATATGTTCGATCGTTGGCGAAGACATTGCCAGCTGCGGCGGCCAAGGATGCTCTGGACCGTTTGCAAAACTTGGACGTGCGAGTCGTCGCCATTGGCACTGTGACAGCACGGATGATTTACGACAAGGAAACGATTGTCGTTCAGGCGGGCAAGCCGGTCGAAATTCGTTTTTCGAATATGGATCACATGCCGCACAACTTGGCCATTGTTCAACCGGGAGCGCTGCAGGAAATCGGTGAACTGGCGGAAGCGACGGCGCGTGATGCTGACGCCAAAGAACGTCACTATGTGCCGAAATCAGACAAGGTCATTCTGGCCAGCAACCTGTTGGAAACTGGCCAGACGCAGGCGCTGAGCTTCGAAGCACCCACCACGCTAGGCGTGTATCCGTATGTTTGCACTTATCCAGGCCACTGGCGACGTATGTTCGGAGCCATGTATGTGGTTGAAGATCTGGAAGCGTATACCGCCGATCCTGTCGCGTATATGACAGCCCATCCGCTCGAAGCCCAAGATGAACTACTGGCTCTACTGGGCCGCAACACAGAGTGGAAACTCGCCGACCTCGCAGACGACGTGATGCACATCGAACATCGCGCCAACAGTTTCGATGTTGGCGAAAAATTGTTCAGCGTGGCCAGCTGCATTGGGTGCCACAAAATGAACGGCCAAGGAGCAAACGTGGGGCCTGACCTAACGCAATTGCCCAAGGAATATAAGCCCACGGACGTGCTGCAGCACATGTTGGAGCCATCGAAAAAGATTGACAAGAAGTACCAGTCGAATGTGTTTCAGATGGAATCGGGCCGAGTGGTTTCCGGTCTGATTGTCAAAGAAGAGACCGACTCGGTTCACGTCGTGGATAATCCGACGGCACCCGACAAGGTGCGAATCTTGGCAAAATCCGAGATCGAAGAACGTTCCGTCAGCACCGTCAGCATCATGCCTCAAGGCGTGCTGAATAAGCTGACAAAGGAAGAAATCATCGACTTGCTGGCGTTCGTTGTTTCTAAAGGCGACAAGAAGAGCCCGATCTTTGCCGGGCATCAGCACTAAAAGGCAGCGTGGCATGGCTGATGCGATCGAACCGTCTGATGGTGCTGCTGTTGCCGAAGCAGCAGCACTTCGTCAGCCCGTGTTTCGTTTTGCCTTGACGGACGTCGTTGTGATCGGAGCCGCAGTTTCGATCACGGCTGTGCTGTGTTGGCTGGCGTATGTGTTTCCGAAGTCCGGCGTCGATCCTGCTGCCGGGGCAACAATTCTGGCGGACGCTTCAACATCCGAGTTGTTGAAGTTGCCACGTACCGTTCAGGCTTGTCAGGAATTGCTGCAGCGGTCCGATGTCGATTCAGAAACACTGCATGCGGCGCTGATTCGTCTAGCGCGGTTGCAACATAAAACGACCGCAGAATCGCTGCTGGAACTCACCAACGCTGTGGACGCTTCGACAAGCGAACGACGTCTCAGGAATCTCACGCGATTGGCAGAAGTTGTGCGTGACAAGGATGACTTGCGAGACCGGATTGAGGCACTGACGAAAACGGGAGACAATCGGCAGACGCGGCAAGTGGCAACCGCGATATTAATTTCGATCAACGGTAACGCAGATGCTCTGTTTGCGGCAACCAGCCGAAATACCGAACAGTTATCAGAACTGCTGCAGGCGCTGCCGCTGGTTCATAGCGCTGAGCTTCAGGCTCGAGTTTACGATAAAGTCCGGCAATTTCTGCTGGACAAAGATGAAGCACGGTTGGAACTAAAGAAAACCGCGATGGTAGTTATGGTGGATTTACAGGGGCGTGAGAAAATTAAGGCGCTGGATTTGATTCGGCTTGTCGAAATCAAGGGCCTGCAAAACGCGGCGATCGATGGGTTTTCAAAACTACCGATGCAAGCCTGGCCTCGCGGAGAACTGGGTCAGTTCGCCGCCAGAATCACGTCCTGGATTGCCTATCATTCGCCCGCCGACCGACGCACTCCAGAATTGCAAACGGCCATGTCGCTGGCACAGCGAATCAGCGAACTATTCACCGGCGAAGAACGGCAACGGCTCGTCGATCGATTGACCCAACTGCGAGTGGAATCAGATTGAGGGATCGCGGTATTTTACGGTTCGACCCTAAACGGCTCACGCAGGTGAAACACCCGCATTGAGTAGCCAATCCAGCTTTTTGGTTGCTGTTCAATTAGCGTCCCGAACTTTGCTCGTTGGTGAATCATTCGATGCACGCTAAGCACATACCATCCGGGCGGTAAGAATCGACTCTGCTCACGTCCGCCTGTTGCTGGGACTGGCACGGGAAGGGCGGTTAGCGCCGGGATGTCAAAAATCTCCGGCCCCAAGATTCCGGCCGTATTTGTGTACAGCGGTCGAGCTTCCGGCCGGGCGTCGCTCCACTCTTTCAGCAGAAACATATCCTGCCCCCAATCCACGTTACTGAAATCCAGATGCCGCCATCCTTCTTTCGATCCGCCTGACAGCTCGGTGAAATACGATAAGCCATGTGGATACGCCCAAAGACTGCTCATCGCCATCCAACCCAGACACACCATCGGGAGAACTCTTAGGAAGATGCGCTTCGATCTCATGAGGCGGGTGGCACCTGCGGCGAATATGAACAAAAATGGAAACGCCGGAAGCACATAGCGAATGTGGTGGTTGAAGCCCGTTTGGGAACTGACCAGCATAATAATGCCAACTGCCGGTGTAAGAACACACAGTGAATTCTTCCAGTCTCTGGGGCCGACGGGGCTACCCATTGCCAAACACGCGGCGGCGATTATCAGAAACGCAGTGCCGGTAGGCATCTTGACCACCATCGCGTACAGATAGTAGTACCACCAGCCACCCAGCCGAAATTCCCCGCGCAGATACGACGGGTACCTTCTTTCGTACTCAAACCTGACGTGGTCAATTCCCAGCAGATAGTTCTTGGGAAACGGTACCGGCACAGACCCAGCCCAAGTGCCGCGAAAACGATTGCCTAAATCGCTAGACGGCGTTCCTGGTTCACGCCCCGACAATGCGGTACTCGAAAACTGATAACTCCCCAATGGGAGAAAGCTGTTTTCAAATAAGTATGCCGCATTTGTGACCCAAACGCTGACGCACATTGTCATCGCAATCTGCCGCAGCTCAATGCGACGGGTTTCTCAATGCCGCTGCTTCTCCAACGAAGGGCAATCCAGACGACTGGCCAGATTCCGTATAAGATCAACCATGTGAATTTCGTGAGTTCTGCCAGCCCCAGGAGGACTCCCGCAATCAATGCACCCTTTGTCGAAGGCTGTTGAAGCCAATTCTTCCATGAAAAGCAAGCCGTGACTCCAAGCGCCGCCGCTGCAGTGTCTGGCGTCAACAGTGAGCCATGACCGAGAATGTTCGGGGAAAGACACCATAAAGCGAGTGCCACGATCCCGGCTGTGTCTCCGTATAATTCTCTCGCCCAGATCCAGCATAAAAAACCACCAATCAGGCAAAATGGGATACAGGCCAGTCGCGCGTACTTGAACTTCTGTAGAATTGCACCGCGATGCGCCCGGATCGCGGTGGCTCCAATTCTGAATTCAGCACGACCCGACGGCAGATCGCTGTATTCCGACCAGTCCATATCGTGCCCGAAAGCCGCGACCGGTGCTGTTGCGACCAAGCGAACGAGCGGCGGATTGACCGAATAAAGGTCAAATCTTCCTAAGCGCCAATGACTGATTCCCGCCGCAAAGTGTCCGATTTCGTCGATCACAGGACTGTGACGAAATGCCGAACAGGTCAGCAGGGCCACATGCAGTGCCATCAGCAAACCGGCAACTATGCCGCATCGTCTTGGCACTGTCGGTCTCATTTCGCCCTCCATTTCGCCCTCCATTTCGCCAACTAAGCCGGGTGATCGGCCTGCGAGTCGTGCCGCACACATCAATTCGACGCCAACTGAGGGGCGACAATACCCGATCGATAACTTGAACCACAGCGTGTAAGGATTATTCTGGTTCAGAGTGCTAAAAACGGTTCCTTCCATTTGCTGGTCAAAACTGATTCCGATGACGTTCTACAGAATACTGATTGCTCTCATCCTGTTCGTCGCCGCAGCACTCAAGGCACACCACCTTGCCACCGGTCCGGTCTTCGGCTCAGGATGGACGGATTCAAGATCATTCCAGATGGTCGCGGTGAACATTGAGCTGTTTATGGGGCTATGGCTGTTGAGTGGCGTATCTTCGATCCTGGCTTGGCGAGCGTGCGGTGGTCTGTTTCTGGTGTTCGCAATCGTCGTGTTCGGCAAAGCCCTCACTGGGGCTGCGTCGTGCGGTTGCTTTGGGCGAGTGGAAGTTCATCCATGGATAGTTTTCTGGACAGACCTCGGCGTGGTGATCCTTGTGATTGTGAAGGGGAGAAGCGTGCGCTTTGGTCGCAGAGCGTCCACGCGAAGGCGTACGCACCGCTATCGCCCTTGGCGTATTTGTCATGATCGGGGTGCCGACGACGTGCGCGATGCGTCAATATACGATTTCGACGGTTGAGGATGTGCCAGGATTGATTATGGGCTCTCGCTCTGCCGTCCTCCGGCCCGAGAAATGGAGTGGAAGTCGGTTTCCGTTGTTGGACTGGATTGACTGCGGCGACCAACTGAGGAATGGCACTTGGGAGGTGCGATTGGTCAACATGGGGTGTTCAAACTGCCTTGCTGAGATCAAGCGCTGCAGTACCGCCGTCCGACATGGCAACCGGTTGGCATTTGTGGAAGTGCCACCGTTTCGGGACTTCTCAACGCAGGATTTGCTTCCAGCGGACGGTGCCTTTCTGTTCTGCCGGTTGCCCGAGGACCGTGTGGGGTATGCTCGGCTGCCAATCAAAATCACTATTCGGGATGGCACAGTCCTGACGGTAGATGCCCCGGAATAAACATTCGTAGGGTCGATTGCAATATCGTGCGTACATCGTTACCGTTCGCGGGTTCGAGTGATTTCAAGTTTTGCACTCCCCCAAAGGAGAGCATGCAATGTTGCACCGACGGCCGCCATTTTTCACGGCCTTATTCGCAGCGGTGGTCATCGCCATTGCTCCTCTGTCTTCAGTTCCCACGAACGTCACCGAGTTGTCGTCGCGGGAATCAGCAGAGTTGATAGGCGGGGCGTTAGATCTTTATCAGTTCTGCGACGCGCTCGGATCGTGCACGGCCTGCATCAGTGGTGCGTGTAAGAAGACGGGGAGTAGCCCGATTACTGGATGTGGGACGGTGTCGGCGGGCAGTAGTGGCTGCGGGATCGGCGGGCTAATCCAATCCATGTGCGGGTTGGATACGTGGTTCCATGACTGTGAAGAGGACACAACCGCTGCTTGTGGTGTCCCGATGGATGACATTGGCTGTTTGGCAATCGCGTGGCCTAATTGTAATGGCACCACCTGTATAGCCCTCGGTGCCGGCCCCAATTACGACTGCTGCAACTGCTCGAATGTGCCGTAGTTCGACTGTCCGAAGTGCTCCGTGGATCCCAACATTTGGCTCATCCATCCTGCGTGTTGTAGTGTTATCTGACGGTCAACATGAGAAATATTGTGACTTCGCGTTTGGTTTACGACATCTTCCGGATTGTGATGTTTTTCGCTGCCGCGGTATGGGACGGCTTTTGCCAGCCCGTTGGTGCGGCAGATGTTGACATGCAAGTCACTGCTGCCGAAGTTATTGCCGGATACCGCCAAAACGCCCTCAGTTTTCGCACGCTTCGCGTGACCGGGGCGCGTCACACTCAGCGCGGCGAGAATCTCGTGAATCGCGTGCGTTTAGGCGGCACCACTGCTGAAGAGACACTGCAGGCTCTGGCGGAGCCGAAAATGTTTCCCGTTCAGATTTGGACAGATCGCACGGGGTTTCAACTTCGATTCCCGCGGGGAGATCGCGTCGAGTGGACAGATCCGTTTTTATTTCCGGACGCGCCGTTGACGGAGGCGACATTCAAAACGACGTTTGCCGACTACGTGATTTTCACCAGTCAAAAGGACACAAACGACGGTATAAGTATGTGGGGAGGATTGCAGGGAACGCGGCCAATCGGGGCAACGCATTACAATCCCAAGGACGGGTATGAGCAATGCTCACTGCCTCCACTCGCCCTGACATCAGCTGCGTCGGGGTTTACCTGCCATTCGATTGATCAGTTCTTCCTTGAACCTACCGACAAAATGGAGATCGTAGGCGCCGAGATGTTCGATTCCATTGACTGTGTTGTGCTGGAAAGAACTGAGCGAGACGACGAGATTGGCGAGGCATGGTCCAGTGAGTCAGTGGAAATCGAAATGTTTTGGCGATATCGGGCGTGGATCGATCCTCAGAGAGGATTTCTCCCGCTGCGTATCGAGAAGTCTTATTATTTCGTCCACGGGGGCAAGACGTACGTGGATCCGTGGGGGTTGGATCCGCAAACAATAGCCACCCTTTCCGATATTCGGGTGGTACCGGGCGGTGGTTTCTATCCAATGGAAACCCGATTGGAGCAGCGGGCCGCAGACGTGCGAACGACGACCCCGTTCGTTCCAGCCGAACGAATTGTTAAGGGCGAAAAACAGACACCGCTGGAAACAGTCATTGATCGGGAAGACCGTTGGGTGATTTCCGATGTTGTGGCAGATCTTGAGATGCACGGATTATTTGAAAAGCCGTTCCCGACCTCGACGCTTTTCTACGACCACCGGTCCGGTCGAGCCGTCGGGATGACGCAGGGAGATTCTGAAATCGCGTTGCGGAATGCCCTGAATAATTCACGTCGCCCAGGTTCCACTTTAACGTCGCATCCAATTCGCTGGATGCTGTGGCTCAATTTGGGACTGATCCTTGGAATCGCTTGCGTGTCGATCTACCGCTGGAAGAAAAAACAGCAGGGAGACAGTGAACCCGAATGAAAGAAGATGTGTCGCCATTCAAGTTGTTTTCCATTGCATTGCTTTCCATTTGGGGGCTGTTCATGACATCCGTCCATGGCGGAGAGGTGGATGATCAGGCGTCACTTTCAGCTGAAGAAATTCCGGAGTGCGGAGTGGCCAGCGTCTACTGTGTGCTTAATCTTCTGGATGTGGAAGCACCTCTCGAAGACATCAGACAGAGGTTTGTGGCGCACAATCATTCTGCCGATCTGCGTGCATTGAGTATGGAGGATCTCCGACATGTCTTGTCAACATATTCTCTAAATCCCACGGTTGTGCGAGTAACAGATCGTACCGTCGATCATATCACACCTCCCGCAATTCTGTATTTCCCAAGGTATGACCAGGCCGATCGAAAGGACATTGGACACTTCGTGGTCCTAGAGAGTTTTGACGAAACGAAGGTACGGCTATTGGATTTGAGCCTGCCCGAAAATCTATTTGGCGGGATCGCGACGATGGACAAGGACAGTTTGTCGAAACATTGGGAAGGCGAAGCGATCGTACTGGACGTCAACAACGAAGGCGCTCCGGCCAGCTACGTGCGAATTCTGCCAAAAGTACTCACGCCTCTGCTGGCAACTATTTTCGTTTATCTTTGTGTCACGTCCTTCAATCGCAAAAACGTGCATGCAGTCTCAGCGAAGGATCGAAGGTGTAACGGAATGCCGTCTGGACTCTGCAATACTCAGGATCGCGTGCGTGCCTCGCTGAACGGAGCTCTGCTGCTGGCGAGTCTGATTCTTCTATCCGCTTCACCTAGCTGTTCAAAGGCGAAGCAGGGAACATCGGACTTGCCATTGGTGTTTGCCGAGAGCAACATTGATCTTGGCATCGTTGAAACGAGCCGTACGTTACGGCAAAAATTCACGTTTCGTGTCTGGGACCAAGGGCCTGTCAAGGTGATCTATGCCAGCACCAGTTGTTGCGGACCAAAGGCGATTACGCCTGACATTGAAGGGCAGACACTGGAAGCCGGATCGGAACACATTGTTGAATTAAGTGTGCTGCAAGCCCATTCGGGGGAGCGACGTGACATCATTGGGACGATTGAAACCGATCCACCGTCTCCCAGGCCGATTACGTTTCGACTCAGAGCTACATTGAAGGCTCTGCCAATGGTTCATCCGGATCCGATACTGATGACCACGATTGTGAATGAGGTGCCGACTGGAAAAGTGAAAGTTAGGAGACTTAGGACGTCAGACATGCTCCGCTTCAGCTCGACAAGGACAAGACTGACTTTCAGCCGTTCAAGGTAAGAGGGTTGAAAATGACTTCCGAACCCGTTGGTAGCCCAACTGCAGTGCCCCTGAAATTGTTGATACACTTGACTTTGAACTCTTGGGAAATCGATCTCCAGTGAATACGGAAGCGGAGTCGAGCATCACACTCTGGTGGACCGATAGTGAGATTCCAACAATCGTGCCCGTGATTACAAGTGTCCAACACCCTGCGGCCCTCCGTCTCGAGCGACTGTACTGCGGAGTCATAAAATCCGGGCAGTCCTGGAGTTATTCAGTGCCTTTCAAACGCCTCCCTGATAACTTGGCGATTGCGTCTGTGACGAGTGATTCCCCCTTGGTTGTGGCTAGCGTCGCGAAAAGTGGAAAATCGCTCGATGTCTCGATTCCTGTAGCGCCCTCGGTCGCGGGAGCATTCAATGCAAACATAAAAGTTCTTTTTGCGGACAGAGATATTCCCGTGATCATGCTCCCAGTGAGCGGTAGAGTTCAGGAAGACTAATCGGTGACGTTGCGTCGACAGGCGTACCACGGAAACGGAGAAACTTTCTTCATGGTAGCGCCGCACTCTAGGAAACAATGGCGTGTCGTCATAACCAGCCTGTTCATTTTTCTGAGCGTGTCGCATGCCGTTTCCGGCTTCTTCATACCAGGGTTTCCGGCATGGACGATGTTCAGGAACGCAGACCGATATTCGTATTCGCTGTTCGACAGACTCGGCAACTCCATTCGAATCCGTGACCATGTGCAGCCACGGTCGTACGTGATCTGTGACCAGAATAACGTCTATTTGATCGCCCGCTGGCTCGCAGAACGGGAGCCTCGGCGAATGCCAATGTGGGGGTCAGTAACCAATTGGACTGGCGGCCATTCAACATCCACGCCCCCCACGACAGTCGAGTTTAAAGTCCTGTCTGGAGGTGCAGCGCCTCCGTTGATCAGCATCGTGTCGCGAACTCCGGCACAAGAATCGGCGTCGGAAAAAGTGCGACCTTGAGTTTTGCAGGTGAGCACCCCATGACAAATGCAACTGAAGGTCACTTCTTTCGATCACGTCCTCATCTCTATGCATGGATCGTGCATTACGGTGTCGGGTGTGCCGCCCTTTGGCATCGTGTTGAGGATGTGACACAAGGACAGTACGCGGTAAACAGTAACTCTCTGTTTCCTTGGCGACAATACATAGCATGGGGTTCGTTTTATTGGGTGCTCGCTGGCCTAGAACTTTTCCTGCTGATCCTTTTCCTGCTACGGATTCGACTCACCGCTGTCTCGCTTGCTCTGTCCGCCGTGGTATTTCTGGACAACCTAGGGTGTTTTCTTAATCATCGTCTGTTTCTTTCAATCGTCTTCTTCCTGCTGTCCCTGCGGCCGATCCCTGACCGTACGTCGACGGTTGCGTTAAGTGACCATGGCGACTATTGGAATTTTGACCTGATCCGATTCCAGATTGGTCTGGTCTATTTCACGACGGCTCTGCATAAGCTCAATCCTCAGTTTCTGAGCGGAGAAACCTTGCAGAGCATTTTTTGGATGACTAATTCGCAGGGGATGAAGGTTTACCCTGAATGGCTTTTCGGTTGGCTGCAGGAACCAAAGGTCTGCCACGCTCTAGCGTGGGCGACGGTCATTTTGGAATTCGGGCTGTCTATCGGTTTACAGTTTCGCCGAACGGCTCGAGTTTGTGTTCCGCTGGCGGTGGCTATGCACTTAGCGATGGCCTTCCTGATGGCTTACATCAAGATTTTCACGACGATCATGATTATCCTACTCGTGGTTTTCTTGCCGGAGAGAAGAACATCAGAGAATCCTGCCGGACTCGATCAGGACAGTCAGAAGGCGTAAATGTGTTCCCCGTGTCCGCAACGACACCGCGAATGCATGCGAAAAAACGTTGATGAAATACTCAAGATTCGCGTTCATTCGGGGGTCACAAAACGCACCACACCGAATCCATTAGAGTCAGGAGGATTTTTGAGCAGCACAGCGAACTGGGCTCTGTGCTGTAAATTTGATCAAGGACAGCGTTGATTGTCTGGAGGATTGTCGCTAAAGTACTCGACTTGGTTGCGGACCCTGCCGATATAGAGACACTTCGGTCGATCTTCTGCAGGGTTTTTGGCACTCTTGCTTCAAGCAAGACATTCGATTTCAAGTCGAATGCAGCGTGTTTCCTTCCCGCAATCGACCCATTTGTCGTTTCAACAACGTAGAGATTTCGTCTGCAAGGACGAAAAAAAGGTGATTCTGCGATGCCGATGCTCGCGAAAACGTGGATGGCCACCAAAGAACAGGCCCCGAAGCTCCGTGACTGGTATGTTGTGGATGCGAACGGTCAGATTGTCGGTCGATTGGCAACTGCCATTGCGACGGTTCTGATGGGTAAGCACAAAGCCACCTACACTCCACATGTGGACTGTGGCGGCAATGTGATCGTCACTAATGTCGAAAAAGTACGGTTTACGGGTGGCGAAATGCAGCACCCGAAATTGCCGTTCTACAGCACAAAAATGGCGGCCAAGACTTACCAGAGTTATTCTGGTTTTCCCAGCGGTCGCCGTGTGCGTTCCGCAGTCAACGTTTGGCAAACGGCTCCCGATCGCATCTTGCGAGAAGCCGTGCGACGGATGTTGCCCAAAAGCAAACTTGGCCGACACATGCTGATGAAGCTAAAGCTGTTTGTCGGTCCTGAGCATGCTCATCAGGCGCAGACCGCCGTTGAGTTTCCTGCTCACTTGCTGCCTACAAATAGAATTAAGAGCTAACGCTCGTTTTGAAGACGGTCTGACCGTCGCTTACGAATTCACTCATTTGCCCCTGCGAAGTCTTTTATGAGTACAGATATTCCAAACGAAGAGCCGGAAGTTCCAGAAGTTGCCTCACCTGAGCCTGAGGTGCCTGAGATTTCTGTTCCTGAAACGCCGGTGCCATCATCGTCATTGCCAGAACTAACGATCGGTTCGGCGGCAGCATCAGCCAGTGGCCCAGCGACAACCAGCGAAGTGCCTGTTGTGTGGGGCAAGGTTGACCGTTTCGGTGTAGCGATGGGGACCGGTCGTCGCAAGACGTCGGTCGCTCGCGTTCGCATCAAAGATGGCAGTGGAGTTTTCACAGTCAACGGACGTCCCTTGACTGAATATTTTGCCGTGGAACGTGACCGTGCCATGGTGATGGCTCCGATCGAACTGGTCGACAGAGTCGGCAAGGTTGACGTGATTGTGCGTGTTAATGGCGGCGGAACAACGGGTCAGACCGGAGCTGTTGTGTTGGGCATTGGTCGAGCTTTGCAGGGCATGATTCCAGAATCACACTACGACTTGGCCGCAGCAGGATATCTGACTCGCGACAGTCGCATGGTGGAACGCAAGAAATACGGTTTGCGAAAAGCTCGCCGAGCCTTCCAGTTCTCAAAACGCTAATCCCACCGAACGGCTTATTGTCATTCGGGTGTACAAACAGTCCCTGTCACGTTGTGGCAGGGATTTTTTTTGTATCAACGCCACGGAGTTCAACGAGGAGGACAACATGCCGGATGTCTACAGTTCGTTGATTCTTCCCGACGTGCGTTTGATGGTTCAGGAAGAAGACCGTCATGGCCTGACGGAATTTTGTCGAGTGCTGCACCCGGTGGTGGTGGCGAATATTCTTGAGGAGCTTGAGCCTCGAGAAGTTTGGGTGATTCTGGATCACGCCGCTCTGCGGTTGCGAGTGGAAATCTTCGAATACATCTCGCTCCGTCGCCAGATGGAGCTTGTCGAGAAACTGGACAAACGGCGGTTGTCTGAGTTGCTTGAGGAGATGTCGTCGGACGACCGGGTCGATCTGTTGTCACGCATGCCGCAAAACCGTGTCGAAGACCTGTTGCCCCTGATCGCTCAGGCCGAACGCAATGATATTCGACGACTGCTGTCTTATGACGAGCACAGCGCCGGTTCGATCATGACGACTGACTATGCGTCGTTGCCGGCTGACATCACCACCGAAGAGGCTCTGAAGCGATTGCGGCAACAGGCCCCAGACAGCGAAACGATTTACTACATCTACATTCTGAACCGCAACCGTCGGTTGGAAGGTTTGGTTTCGCTTCGAGAGTTAATTCTGGCGAAGCCGGACGCGAGCCTGTCCAGTATTATGCAGCGCGACGTCATTCGCATGCGGGTCGATGAAGATCGTGAAGACGTTGCTCAAGAATTGGCTCGCTACAACTTTATCGCGATGCCGATTGTCGATCACGAAGATCGACTGGTCGGTATCGTGACACACGATGATGCGATCGATGTGGTTCAGGAAGAAGCCACAGAGGACGCATATCGCCAAGGGGCCGTCGAGCCTCTGCAGGATGATTACGAAGATACGCCTTTGCTGACCATTCTTTGGAAGCGAGGAATCTGGCTGTTGTTGCTGTCGTTTGTGGCTTTGATGACAGCGGAAGTCGCTCACCGATATGCTAAGGCCACTTCACAGGGAGGCAGTCGAGCTCACGAAGTTGGCGGTTTTTCGCCAGCTGATGCCAGTTCCGAATCAGCGGTATCGGGCGTTACGGATGACGCAACAGACCTCACGTCCAGTCTGATCTTCCTGTTCATTCCGCTGGTGATGGCTAGTGGCGGCAACGCGGGGTCGCAATCGGCAACGCTGTTTATTCGGATGTTTGCCCTGCAGCCCGCCGACGGTGCGGTGCCCGGAACAGGTTTCAGTGTTGATCGCGAATTGATTTTTCGTGAGTTACTACTGGCCGCCATTATGGCTGCCGTGTTGGCAACGATGGACTTCGCCTATGTGCTGCTGCGATTCGACTTGGCTCGAGCAACCGCTGTGGGCGTGACCGTGTTTCTGATCGTGATCCTCGGAACGACAGCAGGCACAATGCTGCCGATTTTGTTTCGCCGATTGGGCATGGACCCCGCGATTATGTCGACCCCGTTAATTGCCGCAATTGTGGACGTCTTGGGTGTTGTTATTTTCTACGAAGTGGCGATGGTCATTTTTTAGAGGCCAACATTCTTAGTGTGATACCGAATGTCGTATCGGTAGCACTCACAATTGCAATTCCACCTCACTGAACAACGCTGATTTCGGCCATGATCTATTGGGTTGCTGGCACAATTCTGATCGCCGTAAATCTCGCCTGTCTGTTCGGCAACATGCTGATGTTGCCGGGCAACTGGTTGATGGTGGGCAGCCTGTGCGTCTTTATCCTGAGTTGTGGCACAAACACAGGCGGGCCGGACTGGACAACTTTGGTGATTGTTCTGGGGCTCGCGATGGCCGGCGAAGTTCTGGAGATGTTTACGGGATCTGCGAAAGCATCCAAGAAGGGGGCCAGTCGTCGAGCGATGGTGTTGTCTCTGTTGGCGTCGATGGTGGGCAGTATCGCGGGAGCCTTTGTGATCCCCATTCCAGTGATTGGCAGCGCGATCGGTGCTATCGTGGGAGCTGCTGCCGGGGCCTTTGGAGGAGCGTGGATGGGCGAAGCGTGGAAAGGCACTGAGGTATCCAAACGGACGGAAATCGGCACGGCCGCCATGAGCGGTCGGATGATTGGCATGCTGGCAAAGCTGGCAGTGGGAGCTGCGATCTTCGTCTTTCAGCTAGTCAGTCTGTGGTAAGGACCATCGGAAGCCCATGGCACTAAGAAGTGGGCATTGACGAGTGTTTGTTTTGTGTCGTTCGTTTTTGTTCCGTAATCGCACGGTGAACCGCATCTTGACGGGGTTTCTAATCTGAGGGGAATTTTACTTCTTAGGTTTGGAGATCACGATCATGGCGAATCATCGGCTGAGTGTTGAGAAGGAAGCTGTTTGGCGAGGACACCTCATTCGGCAGGCGCGTGGCGGGCAGTCGATTCGGGCGTATTGCCGGGAGCAGGGGTTTTCGGAGCCTTCGTTCTATGCGTGGCGGCGCGAAATTTCCGTTCGGGATCGTGAACACGAACCCGAGATGACCGTTCGCGGGGCGTCGAAGACGGCTGACATTGCCGGACTGCTGTCGGTTGATGTGATTGAACAGCCCGCAGAATCGCATCGACCGTTGACGATGGAAGTGGCTTTGACGAGCGGTGTGGTGATTCGTCTGCGGGAGGATGTTTCCACGGAGACTCTGCAGCGCGTACTGAAGCGAATCAAACATGTCGCGCATCTGCAGGAGCTGCCGGCGTTCACGGCTCGCAATATTCACGATGAGATTTTTGATCGTAGTGAGGCCATTTGCTATGGCGGACTCGGAATGATGCATTCACTGGCTCAACAGTGTGGGTTGATCCACGCCATCGATCAACACGTTGAGCTGTTGAAGTTTCACATTCCCGATCACGAATCCGATCATGTGCTGAACATTGCCTACAACGCACTGACCGATGGGAAGTGTCTGGAAGACCTAGAACTCAAACGCCGTGACGAAGCCTATTTGGACGCTCTGGGCACAACGCGCATTCCCGATCCCACAACCGCTGGTGATTTCTGCCGACGGTTCAAAACGGGGCAGCAGATTGACGCACGACAAACAGCCATTGCTGAAGCACGGAAGACTGTCTGGCAACGGCAGCCGGAGGAATTCTTCGAGCAGGCCACCGTCGATATGGATGGCTCCATCGTCCCGACGACGGGCGCATGCAAAGCAGGCATGGATATCTCGTATAAAGGGGAATGGGGCTATCACCCGTTGCTCGTTTCATTGCGTGAGACCAGTGAGGTCCTGCGAGTCGTCAATCGATCTGGCAACCGTCCGTCTCATGATGGCGCGGCGACTCAGTGTGATTCTGTGGCCACCGAACTGCGTGCCGCCGGCTTTCGAAAAATCGTGTTCCGCGGCGACACCGACTACAGTCAGGCACAACACCTTGATCGCTGGGACGGCGGGATGACAGAAGGTCAGCCACGGGCAACGTCTGTCGCCCCTCCGGGCAACGCCGTTAAGGAAAAATCGAGGGTGTGTTTTTGCAATCCTTAAGTCGTTGCTTTTGTTTGATGTTGGCTTTGGCAAGAATGGGCCGGGTGGCTGAGGGCTTATCTTTTCGATTTGGCTTGTCGCGGG